>NZ_JAPJQF010000011.1:0-68990 GCF_030825285.1 Anaerotruncus massiliensis (ex Togo et al. 2026) | reverse complement strand
CAGCTGGATAGAGTGACTGGCTACGAACCAGTAGGTCGGGGGTTCGAGTCCCTTCTGGCGCACCAAAAACGGACACGCTCATGCGTGTCCGTTTTTTTGTCCTTGGGCCTTGCGGAGGATTCATTCGACGAAAGGCTGGTTATCGGACTCCGGTTTTTCTCCAATGGTGTACCCGCCGGCGTCCACGATGAATTTTGAGTATTTATCATATTTTTCAAAAAAGTAGTTGGACACGGGAACGCGGAAGGCGGACACCGTAACGAACAGCCCGACCAGCAGGATGCTGAGGGCGGCGGCCGCGAGCATCGCGCCCTTGATCCCACGCCGGACGGCTTTCCCGCGGGCCTCTTCGCGCCGCTCTTTCTCCAGTTTCCGTTCGATCTCCCGCCAGATACGGTTTTTTATCTCTTCGTCCGGGGCCGGCTCCGCGGCTGCGCGGGCATGGTCGGCCTCCCATTCGAGTTCCGCCGCGATCAGTCCGGCACATTTCAGCAGGTGCTCCAGTTTTTGTTCTTCATATTCCCGTTCGAAACTTTCAATGTCCATCACGTCACTTCTTCCCTGGGAATAAGCCGCTTCAATTCCTCTTTTGCCCGCCTATGGATGACGCTCGCATATTCCGGCGTGACGTCAAGCAGCCTGCTGACGTCCTTGATTTTCAACCCGTAATAATAGTGCAGGATGATGAAACTGCGGTAAAGCGGTTTCAGGTTTTGAACGTAGGCGCGGAGAAGCAGATAGGCCTCGTTCCGGACGACCTCCCCTTCGACGGCTGCGGTCACGTCGGGCAGAGCCCCATATTTCTCTTCAAATTCGTCCATGCCCCGGCAGGGCTTGGCCGCGCGTTCGTTGATCAGGTTGAAAATCCGACGGGTGAGGCATTTCTTCAAATAACAGTACGGCGAATGCAGCTCCCGGAGGGTCTTTATGTGTCCGGTCATCTCCAGAAACAGCGCTTGCACCTGATCGAGGGAATCCTCCCGGCATTGCAGGATGGAATCGGCATAGGAAACGAGTGCCCGATAGGTTTCATTATATAGTTTCTCCAGGTATTTCCGGTCCTCATCGTTCCCGATGCGGACGGCGAGCATAATCGGCAGCATGATATACACGGTAATCGCCTCCTCCGCGCGTACATCAGTTGCAGGTTTTCACAGTGTGCCGCATTGCCGCGGGCAGCGCTCCCGCCATTTATTTGCCATCGTTCTCAAGCCGATGCTCCTCCAGGAAGCGAAAGATGTCGGCTCGGCTGAACTGATACGCCCTGGGGCTGAACTGATCCGCCTCCTCGGGATTCAGCGTGCAGCCGAAAAAATAGGAGGCGGGAACGTCCAGGGCGCACGCGATTTCTTCGTAACAATAGAGCATGACGTGCTCTCCTTTTTCCAGACGCTTCAGCGTCTGCGTGGAGATGCCGGACAAGTTTGCGAGATCTTCGCGCGAAAGACCTCTTTCACGCCGCACCTTCGAAACGCGCAGTCCAGCTTCCTTGCTGAACGGAGTCGGTACCCTTTTCCTGTGCATATTAGCTCCCTCCCCTCCGGCTCCGATTATATTTTACCCATATTGTGAGAAATCAAAAAGAACGTATAGATTTAAAAGGGTGAAATAAGGACGGATTCCTAACAAATAGTTGTCCCAATTGATGCTGTTCGGAAAAATAACAAAGAAGGGGGAGCGCGGCCGGCGCCCCCGCCTCCTTTGTTCCGTATGCAGGATCCCTGCCGCCGTGATCGGCGCGGGGCCGGACTCCCCTGCCGGGGCGTTCCCGTCCATTCGCCGCGCCTGCGCTGTGGAAGGCCGACACGGCGTTCAAGTGTTTTTCAGCGCTTTGTCCTGCTCGATTATATAGGCCTTCAGCTTTTCCAGCGCCCGCCTTTTCGATTTTGAGACCGCGGACTCCGAGACGTTTAATATCCGGGCGATCCTTCGCGTTCCATACCCCCATATAAAGTGGCAGCGGATGATGTCCGCCTCGCGTTTCGTCAGCACCCCCAGGAGGTCCTCCAAAACGATGTTTGCATCGAACGCAGGCTCATAGGACATTTTAGATTCCAGCCAGCCCGGGGGGCCGCCGTTCTCATCGTCCGCGCCGGTGTAATTGGAGATCGGGATACAGAGGCGGCTTTTGTCGGCGGCCTTCGACAGGTGGATATAGGCGTTGTACATGCTTTTTATGATGTAGCCCGCGAGACGGTTGTCCTGATGCAGGGTATCCCTGTTTAGATCGACAGACCGGATGATTTGGATGAAATGCAGCGTCAGGCTGGCCTCCGCATCCTCGGCCGAAACAAGATGCAGCCGCCGTATGTAGGTTTTCATGAGAGGGCGGAACTGCGAAAGCAGACAGAGCATCGCATCTTGACCCGCACAATCCGTACGCTGGGCCTCCCGCACTTTTTTCACCAGAAGATCAGACATAGAGCTTCCCCCCTGGGTGATACCAAGGAAGCTACATGCTGAAACTTAACCCCCGATGTCGATTTTTTTCGAATGAGGAAGGGAAGAAGGGCCGCCGCGATTTTATGGCATGTTTTTTTACTTCCCTGATACGTTTGGGGGTTCCCTTCCCAGAAGTTCCATCTATTTACTAAGAAGGGAGAAAATAGAAAAACCTAACAGTAAATTTCATTTTTAGGCAAAAAAATTAGCGCCCCATAGGAGCGCGGGACATTGGCTGTATTCATGACTTGAAAACCGGTCCTGTTAAGGAGGCTCCCCTTTGTTTGATACAATAATTTCCATGTTGCGCTTGCAATAAAGGACTCGCAGAATTAAAATAAAAAATAGATCGAGAGATACGCTCACTGGAGTGCGGATATTTAAAGTAAACATTAAGTTGTTAGATGAAGAGAAAATAATGGAGGGCAGGAATGTGAAAATCATGACAATTCTGGGGTTGGTGGGCCTGTTGGCTTTGGTCACCCCTGGCTGCTCTGGGCAGGAAAACATAAATCATGAGAATATTTCTGTGAATGGCCCTACATCGGCAGGAGAATCCGTGTCTCTCTCTTATTTGGAATTTCTGAAGGAGAAAGTATTGGCAAATGAGGTCCCGCTGCCCGACGGTTTTAAACCAGATGAGGGCGATGTGGAACTCAGACTTGTTGCAGAGTTCCCTCCGAGCACTTTGCGATATACGCTCCTTTCAGTAGACGGAGAT
Organism: Anaerotruncus massiliensis (ex Togo et al. 2026); assembly: GCF_030825285.1. NCBI lineage: Bacteria > Bacillati > Bacillota > Clostridia > Eubacteriales > Oscillospiraceae > Anaerotruncus > Anaerotruncus massiliensis (ex Togo et al. 2026). Next base: position 65,827 of record NZ_JAPJQF010000011.1, on the reverse strand, counting down.
GTAACCCAATGGGTGCTTCTGGTTGACAAAGAAGGGGAGATAAATTCTTTTCTGATCGGGGATAATTTGTTAAATGCACCGACGGTACGATTTGGGGATATCGATGCGGATAATGGGGATGAGATCATTTTGCAATGTGAATTGGATGGTGCTGGTACCACAGGCCCCTATTTTAGAAGTCTTGTTCTTAAATATAATTGTGAAGAATCAAAAGTCATTTATGATTCCGATGAAGAAACTCAGTGGATAGATTTGGGATTCCGGTTTGCATTCCTGAATCAATACCAAGGACTTGCAAAAAATGTGAGAACAGGTAAGGAAGTGGCAATTGATACGTCGGATTACCTGATATATGACGATAGCGGACAAATTGAGGATCCTTTATCGATCATAGAAGATAAAAAGTTCTTTGAAAATGCTATTAACACTGTGAAAAGCAGGAATAACTTTTTGATATTCAAACCGCAGGACATTGATCGCGATGGGAAGGATGAGATACTGGTAAGAGAGGATTTTTTTATCGATTATCAGTTTGCGCGCCGGATCGGCGCCTGTTACGCAGTGTTGGAATATGGCCCGACAGGCTTCACAATAAAAGATTGCAATTTCATAGGCACATATGATTTGAATCGAACGGCTTCGGATGAAAATTGGTTGTGGATCAATGAAAGCTAAAACAAATAAACGTGCGCTGCATGTCATGCAGCGCACGTTTATTTGTTATCTTACGAGAAAGTAATGATTACCGATGCGCTCGTGACGGGCTGTCCCATATCCAAGACCAACAAACTGGATTACTTCATCAGGATTATCAGATAAACCAACAAAAGGATTATCTTTTAACTGGCCATTCAAAAGATCCTGTGCAATATGTGTTGAGATAATCCAGCTTTCCCAAGTAGAAGTCCCTGCGCCGATAAAGTCGGGGTGCCATTTAGAGTATGTTTGATTACCTGCAGAATTTATCCATTCAATTGGTTTGAAGAATGCTTCTGGCTGCGAAGATATATACTTCCCGTAATCATCCTTAATGATACTTCTTAAATCACCACCATTTTTCAAACGGTTTTTAATTGTCCAAGCTATTGCATATTTTCCCTCGGTAGTAGCATCTTCGTGGAACAGAATTCTTGCGACAAGAGCTTCGTCATATTTTATAGAATCGTAGTCTCCAACATCATAGGATTCACCAAAGAGATCAGATAGGTCGGATTCCAATTGCCACGGATCTTTTTTGTCACTATGAGATTTGAGCCAAACCTGCAACGGTTTTGATGCAGTGCCGTTAGGGTCAAGGTATAATACGGGGTTATTTCGACAATACGAATAGAGATTGAGGCTGAGCGGATCGACCGCCTTCCTGTCCCCCGGGAGCGAAACTGTCGCGCTGCGCAGGGCGTCCTCGGTGGTGAATCTTCCGATCCGCGGGTCGTAGTTCCGCGCGCGCAAATAGTAGGTGCCGATCTCGCGGTCGAAGTACTCCCCGCAGTAGCGGAAGGGGTTCGTGTCCAGCGGCTCCGGGTCGATCTCGTTGCCGAAGGCGTCGTACCGGTAGGTCTTGAGCACGTTCCCGTTCGCGTCCAGCCGGTGCAGAACGTCGCCGTGCGCGTCGAAGAGATAGTACTGCAGCGCGCCGTCCATCTCTCGCGCGATCAGCCCGGTCCCGTGGATGTACCGCGTGTTCAGGGCGCCCGTCGCGCCGACCTCGGCCACGATGTTCTGCCCATCCCACAGGTGGATGTGCGTCGCCGCGGCACTCCCGCTTCCGGTCGTTTTGCGGTACCGCAGGCCGTCCGGACGGTAGGCGAAGCTGGCGGAACCGGATGGACCGGTAATTCCTTCCAGTTGCCCAAACCCATTATACGTCCGCGTTTCGGCGCCGTCAACCGTCGTTTTTGTGAGCTGGCTGCCGTTTCCGTCGTAGGTGTAGGTCGTGGCCGTAACGCCCGTCGTGTGGCCCGGGGAGTCGATGAAGTCCTCGCGGTCCTCGCGGATCAAACGGTTGTTGAGATCGTAGGTGTAGGCGATCTCGTACCAGTCGTCGTAATCCACGTTGTAGGCGAAGAGCGATTCGCGGTTGCCGAAGCGGTCGTAGGCGAAGTCGAGCTCGTAGCCGGTGTCGTCGCGGTAGTCCTCCTCCATGTACAGCCGGCCCATGGAGTCGTAGCTGTAGACGTAGAGGGTGCTGTCGTCGTCGACCCGGTTCACGCTGCCGTCCATGTAGTAGCTGTAGGTACGGTAGGACGGGCTGGTGTTTCCCACGTAGTTGTCGACCATCGTCACGAGGTTGGCGTAGTTGTAGGTGTAGCCCACGTAGATGCCGCTCTGCGGATACATCATCATCGTGCGGTTGCCGTTGGCGTCGTAGGAGTATTTGACCACCGTCGAGTTGTTGCTGCCCATCTCCACGAGGCGGTTCAGCCGGTCGTAGATGTAGGTGAGGCTCATCTCCTGGACGCCGCCGCGCAGCAGGAAGAACTTCACGCGGTTGCCGTTCTCGTCGTAGACGTAGGCCTTCACTGTGCCGTCCGACTCGGTCTGCTTCACCATCCGGCCCATCGCGTCGTACTCGAAGGAGACGGTCAGCGTGCCGTTGGCGTCCTGCTTCTTCTGCCCGGTGCGGGTGTAGGCGTGGGTGACGCTCGACGCCGCGCCGTCCGCCGTGACCGTCTCGCTCAGCACGCGGCCCGCGCCGTCGTAGGTGTAAGCGGTGGTATTGCCGTTGCGGTCGGTCTTGGAGGTGAGCAGGCCGGTGGCGTCGTAGACGTTCGTCTCGGTCTGCCCCATCGGGTCGGTCGTCGTCAGCAGCTTGCCGAAGCGGTCGTAGGTGTAGGAGGTGACCGCCGCGCCGTCGGTGCTGTCCCCGAGCATACCGGTATACTGGGCGGTCTTGTTGCCTGCCCCGTCGTAGACGAAGCGGGTGCGGATCTCCCGGTCGGCCCGGTCGTCGTACTGGATGGTGTCGACGACACGGCCCCTGCCGTCGTAGGTGTAGCGGGTGGTGCGCCACTCGTCGTCGTAGCCCATCTCGTAATCCTCCTCGCAGCAGAGCTGGTCCTGCCGGGTGAGGTTGCCCGCCGCGTCATAGTAGTAGCGGGTGAAGGTGTGGAAGGACTTATAGAAGGGGGCCTCCTGCTGGATGAGGCGGCCCGCCGCGTCATAGGTGAAGAGGGTGTCGTGGCCGGCGCGGTCGCGGGATTTCACCTTGCGCCCGAGCGCGTCGTAGGTGGTGTAGACGCTGCGGCCCACCGCGTTGATCTCTCGGGTCTGCCGCCCGGCGTAGTCGTATTCCCACATCGTGCTGTAGCCGCGGGGATCGACCGTCTTGACGCGGTTGCCGGCCCGGTCGTAGGTGTGCTGGGTGACGAGGTCGCCCACCTGCTCGACGGCCGCCTTGCCCATCGGGTCGGTCTGGGTGAACCTGGTGATCTGCGGCGCGCCCTCCTCGCCCGCGGTGACCACCTGTTCGAGCCGGGTCGCGCCCGGGTAGGCGGGGTTGTAGGTGTGGGTCTCGAGCATGTCGACCCCCTCGCCCGCGGCCTGCTTGGTCAGGACCTGGTCGAACAGGTCGTAGGTATAGGAGATCGTGGCGCGCGGCGCGCCCGCGGCGTCATAGTTGATCTGCCGGGAAAGCCGCTGGAGGCTGTCGTAACGGTACTCGACGAGCAGCGTCTCGGGGGAGAGGGCGTAGTCCTTCGCGATCTTGCCGAGCGGGGTGTACTCCTGCCGCCGGGAGAAGCCGTTTTCGTCGGTCGTGACGATTGTGTTGGCGGCGTCGTTGTAGACGGTCGTGCGGAAGGCCGCGTCCGGATGGGTCACCTTGGTGACGCGTCCGACGCCGTCGTATTCGGTCGCGGTGGTGTTGCTGTTGGGGTCGGTCGTGCTGACGGCGCGGCCGAACCAGTCGTAGGCGGTTTCGGTGCGCAGGACGCCCGCGCCGTTCGGCGAGGGGACGAGGACGCCGTCGATATCCCTGACGCCGGAGAGCTGCTGGGAGACCGGCTGGTCGGTGTAGCTCCCGTAGGCGTAGGCCATCTCGACGAAATCCGCCGCCGTTTCCAGATCGTCCCCGTGGTAGCGCTTCTCGGAGGTCACGCGGAAGTTCGCGTCATAGGCGTAGTGGATCTTCTCCCGGAGGGTCTCCGCGCCGTCCTGCTTTTCATAGACCTTCCGCCATTCGGGCACCTTGCCCTTGCCGTCCGCTTCACTGCGCAGGGTGTCGCGCTGGACGACATACCGGCCCGCGGCGATCAGCGTGGACTGCTCCACCGGAATGCTGAAATTGCCGTCGTAGACGAAGGCCTGCTCCTGGTCGCAGCCGGGACGAGCCGGATAGCGCTCGATCTTCTTGAGGACGTCGCCCCGCTTGTCGGCCGAATAGGTGTATTCGGTGATCCGCTGCCAGATGTTGAGCTTGTCCTCAAGCCCGGCGTAGTCGTAGTTGAGATAGGAGTCGAGCTGGGTCTTGAGCAGGCGGTCCTGGTAGCCGTACTCGTGCCGCTCCACCTCCTTTTCCGCGCCGTCCACGCGGTGGAACAGCCGCTCCGAACGCTTGAAGCCGTCGTCCCGGAACTCGGTGGTCTCCCACACGTCGTAGCCGCCCGAGGCGTTCTTGTGGGTGTGGATGGTCGCGGTGGCCGTGTAATAGCTGCCCCAGTCCTGGACGCCGTAGAGGAGCTCGCCGTCGTCATCCTTCTGCTTGTTGCGCGCCTCCTCCGCGGTGTAGCTAAAGGTGCGTTCGTCGACCGCCGTATCGGACGCTCCGGGCAGGTCACGGCGGGAGGCGAGCAGCGGAATCTGGTGCTCCCCCTCGAAGGGCGACTCGTAGCGGTCGGTGCGGGAGGTGTAGGCATATTCGGTGCGCGCGCCGGTGGGATGGTCGATGGCGGTCAGCAGCACCGAGGTGATATCCACCGGCAGATCGCCCGTCTCCTCCCGGCTCATGCGGGTAAAGTGGCTCTGGCGGCTGTAGGCGTAGGAGGTGGTGCGGCCCGCCCTGTCGGTGGCCGTCTTCAGCTCGCCGTTTTCCACCGTGTAGGTCATGAGGACCTCGCCGGTGTCCTGCCGCTTGACCGTGAGGGCGGTCCCCGAGAGCTCCAGGAGGATGACGCGGCCGAAGGTGTCGGTGATCTGGTTCATGCGGCCGGTGGAGTCGTACGCGAAGGAGATCTCGTTGCCGAACCGGTCGGTCATGCGGGCGAGGCGGTTATTCGCGTCGAAGTACGCCTTGCGGCCGTCCTTATAGGAGACGGTGTAGGCGTTGTTCGACTTGGAGACCGCATAGTCCTTGAGCGGGTAGTCCTCAAAGCCGTTATCCTTGTCGTTGATGGGCAGGGAGAGGCCGTTTTCAAGGTGCACAAAGGTCTTGTAGCGGGTCCGGTAGTCCTGGGTGAGCACCTTCTCGATGGAGGGCAGCATGAACCGCCAGCCGTAGCCGAGGCCGTAGAGCTTGTGAAAATGGTCGTTCGGACGCTTGGAGGTGCGCAGGAAGACGTTGGTTTTCCACGGATCGGGCCAGATGTAGCCGTCGTAGTACTCCTGGTCGTTATCGAAGGTGCCGTCGTGGTTTTTGACCTCCACGTCGCTGTACCGCTGCTTCACCTCGCTGTTCAGCGCCGATTTGGAGGTCCAGAAGAGGAAGCTGTCCTCCTTGCGCACGTACATGGTGGGATTGCGGTCCTGCCACTTGGCGCGGTAGACGACGGTGTTCCAGCGGTCGCCCTCCTCGTCGTCGTAATAGAGGTTGACGTCCTCGGTGTTCGACTTGGAGGAGTCGTACTGGCGGGAGAGGCGCAGGTCGAAGCCGCCCCTGCCCGGCAGCACGAGGTCGTCGTAGGTGAGCTGGACGGCGCCGCTGTTGAGGATGACGTCCTCGTTGCCGATCTCGACCGAGAAGGGCGCGTCGTTATAGTCCTTGGGGTCGCTCCAGGAGGGGGTGATGGTGTCGCCGGGCGGGTCGGGCTTGACGATCTCCTCGGCGGCGGAACGGGCCGCGCGTGCGGAAAGCCGCCGCAACTCCTCGGTCCGGTCATAGAGGACCCAGCCGTTTTCTTCCTTGATTCGTTTCATAGGGGACACTCCTTTTCATGTCATGTCAAGTGGACGTTTTTCCTTCCCACGGCCTCACGCGGGGCTGTTTGAGAACCTGTCGATGTTGGCGAGCATCCGGGCGTGGCAGGCGCTGCACCAGAAGCTCCTCTGCGCGCCGTTTTTGACGGCGTTGTAGATCGTCTGGGTGTTGCTGTTCGGGTCGGCGATGCAGCTGGAATCGTGGGCGGTGCTCTGCGCCCCGAAGATGTCGGAAATGCCGCGCAGCGTCAGGGCGACGAGCTGCTCAAAGGTGACGTTGAGCGGGAGATTCATGGCAATATACGGTTTCAGCGGCACGCTCGCGTAGTAAAACTGCTCGCCCAGACCGAAATTGGAGTGCCTGCCGGAGGCGTTGGTGCACTTGCGGTGGCCGTCCCAAAGAAGGTGGAAGCCGTTGTCGTAACGGCCGCGGGCCTGGTACCAGTAGAGCTGCTTGGGCCAGTTGTTGTGGTGCAGCGCGTCCTCCTCGCCGCTGTAGGTGTTGGTGCAGGGACCGCCGTGTTCGCAGAGGTAAAGCATGCCCGCGCAGTCGTCCGCAAGGGAGGGGATCATTTCGCTGACCGACGGGGCCGGCCGCAGGCCGTACTCCCCGTAGAGGATGGAAAAGGCCTCGTTCGCGATGTTGTTGAGCCGTTCCTGGATCGCCAGGCCGGAATAGCCGGAATGATACATGAAATACCCCTGATCGTATTCCATGTAGGGGGCGATGAAGGGCTCGAACGCCCACTCGTCGTTGAGGGCGGCGTTGTCGGTGTAGGCGTACTGCGCCACGTTCGCCCCCTCCGCCGAGGCGTTGGCGGGATCGACGCAGAGCGCGCGGGCGCCGCCGCTCGCCCGGGAATAAAGGACGTAGCAGCCGCGTGCGTTTTTGGAGAGGGTCCAAAGCTGGGCGGTCTCGGGCGTATCCTTCCCGAGGGAGAGACCGACGTTGGCGCCCTCGGCGGCGGCGCCGGAGAGGACGGCGAGGCGTCTGCCGGGGGAGTGGCGCGGGGCAAGCTGCCAGCCGCCGCTCTCCTGCGTGAGGTACCAGACCTGGTTCGGCGTCCCCGCGAAGGCGCGCTGGGTGCAGTTGGCGCCCGTTTCAGCGCCGTCCGCCGTGAGGTAGAGGCCGCTGCCGGCGTTGCGCAGGCAGTAGTTCACCTGCGTGCGCGCGTCGGGCGGGGCCGCGGCGGCGAGCGGAATCGCCGCGGAGGCCGGGCGAGCGGCGGGAGCCGGGCCGGCCAGGGGGCTGAGCGCGGCGCGCCCGCTTTTCGCGGAGGGCTCGAGCAGAATTTGCGCGTCGGGAATCTCGCCGAGGATCAGCCCCTGCGCGGAGGGGATGAACCCGGCCGTCTGACGGTGTTCGTGCGAGTTACACATAAAGCATTCTCCTTTTCCTTTATTTGCCAAGGGCCGTGAGGAGCCGTCCGTTTCCCGACAGGCTGTGATGAAACGCGGCTCCGGACCCTGAACAAGCTATTGATGGATTCCGCCGGCGGATCATTCGGGACTTTTTTCATCGACGGCGCAGAGATGGTCCTGAAGCAGCTGCTTGACGTCCGTGATATCCTTCGCGGTTTCCGTGAGGCTGAGGATCATCTGCTGATAGTTTTGCTCGCGTTGGTCCTGGCGCTCATCCCGTTTTTCCTGGCTCTTGAGGATATAAAAGATCAGCGCGACGCTGAGCAGCGCCCAAACGCCGTCCACGCTGAACATTTTTAGAAATTCCATGTCCATTGCATTCACCTCCCAACATGCAGTGGTTGCCCGCAGGGGGCGTGCGCGTCCTGCCGTCCGGGCCTTGGACCCGGCCTGTGGTTGATAAGAAGTAAAACCGCGTCCAAAAATTGGCCTGCAAATAAAAAAATACCGGATCACACCCTCGACCCCGCGCGATGCAGAAGCCGGTGGGATGGTTTCCGGTTTGTAACGTAGGACCGGGTACTGGCTTGCATCCTGACCGGCGTGCAGTTCACCCAAGGATGTGATTTTAATCCGTTCGCCGGCAAGTCCTCAAGCAGCAGGTTCCGGGAGCGCTTTTTCGGGAGAAACTGCCTCGGAATGGGAACTCAAGCCGGACTGTGACAGCCGAAGCAAATACAAAAAAGCGGACTGGGCATTTGCCCAGTCCGTTTTTTTGGCGGAGGTGTTTTGTCCGGAGTTTTCTTTGCAGGCGAAGTCGCGCGCCGCCGGTATTTTTTCGTGATACGCCGCAGATCGCATATTGACGGGCGCATCTTTTCGGATTGTTCCAGTAATGGTAATAAATTAACAGGGCATACCGCCTCTCACCGGAACATTTCACCGGCCTTGCGCCGTGCGCGGCTTCCGTCTTCGTCGCGCAGCCCGTTTTGTCGGTGGCGCTTGCGGTGGCGGACTTTTTCGCGCTGTGGAGCATCGGGAAACTCAAAGAGCAGGAGGAGCGGGTGCGCAAGGGCTGATCCCCGGAAAATCCCGGCCGCCGGAAGCTGTAGCGCCGAGGGACTTCGGGGATCCGCGGCGCGCCCTTTAGAGGCGCGCCATCTCCCGCAAAACCCCGCCGATATCCTGCTCGATGCAGATCGACCGCCCAGCGATCTCCCGCGGGGCGAACGCCTCCGTGAGGTTGACGCAGGCGTAGACGGCCCGCGGGTTTTCGTTCGTAAACTTCCAGAACGGGTATTTGATGATGGCCGGCGTATTCCCGCCCACGCCCAGCTCCAAAAAGAGCACCCGCCCGCCCCCGCAACGGCGCAGAAAGGCCTCGTACCGGGATTGGGCGGCGTACCAGCCCTCGTCCTGCACGAACGCGGCGTCGCAGCGCAGGTTCATCGTCATGGGACGTCCGCAGATGGGACAGCGGGGAATCAATTCCGTCGGGATCCGCAGGTCCTTCTGCTCCGCAAGCATCCGGCGCACGGCCGCCTCGTTGTCATAGGTCCTCTGACGGCAGGGCTTGGAGCATTGCCACAGGCCGTAGTCGCCCTGCGTGTAGAAGAGGCGCGCCTTGTCGAACCCCGCGTTTTGAAAACAGTGGTCCACATTCGTCGTGATGACGAAATACGTCTTGTCCCCCAGCAGTTCCAGCAGGAGCCGGTAGGGTTCGCCGACCGGCTGGTCGTAGCGGTTCCAATAGATGTGGCGGCTCCAGTAGGCCCAATACGCCTCCGGGGTGTCGTAGGGATAAAACCCCGCGGAATACATGTCCCGGAAATGGTACCTTTCGATGAAATCCCCGAAGTGCGCTTCAAAGCGCGGCCCGGAATAGGTGAGCCCCGCCGAGGCGGACAGGCCCGCGCCCGCGCCGACGACGACCGCCTCGGCCCGGTCAAGCGCCCGCTTCAGACGGCTGATCCGCTCCGAGCAGCCGCCGGTAGATGTGTGCGTCGAGATCCTTGAAAACATTGAAGATCACCTTTCTGACGGAGGTCGGCTCCCGCAGGAAACCGGCGACCGTTTTGACGGCGATTTCAGCGGCCTCCTCGTTCGGGAAATGGTATTCGCCGGTGGAGACGCAGCAGAACGCCACCGTTTGCAGGCCGTGCTCCGCCGCCAGCTCGAGGCAGGCGCGGTAGCAGGAGGACAGCTCCCGGCGGTCCCGTTCCGTCACGCGGCCCCGGACGACCGGCCCCACCGTGTGCAGGACGTATTTCGCCGGAAGATTGTACGCCCCCGTCAGCTTGGCACGGCCGGCGGGCTCGGGATGGCCCTGCGCCCGCATGATTCGGCTGCACTCGTCCCGCAGTTGGAGGCCCGCCGCCGAATGGATGGCGTTGTCGATGCAGCCGTGGCAGGGGCAGAAGCACCCCAGCAGGGCGTCGTTGCCCGCGTCCACAATGGCGTCGGCCCGCAGGCGGGTGATGTCCCCCTGCCAGAGCGCGAGCCTTGGGTCGCCCGCGGTGACGGGGAGGAGGCCGGCGTCCACCACGCCCCTCTCCGCGCGCTCGGCGCAGAGCAGCGCGTCCTGCATGGCGAGGAACTCCCGCTCCAGCGGCATGGGCGGGCGGAGATTCATCAGGCTGCGCAGCAGGCGGCGCTGGCCGGTCAGGTCGTCCGGGAACCCGGCGGCCCGGTCGCGGTATGCGGGCATTTCGTCAAGCAGGACGCCGTTGAGACGGCGGATCAGTTCGATGCGGTCCATAGCGCCTCCCGGGCCGCGCAAAAATCGGCCGCCCCGGACGGCGCCGGGGCGCTGTGGCGGAGCGCGGCTGTTGATCTTATTGTAGCCTCCTTCCACCGGACCGGCAAGTACGCACAATCCGGTGCCATAGTTTCCCGCGGGAACCGGATCTCCGCCGGGCCGGACCCGCGCGCGGCGGTGCATTGACAATTAACGGCCGATCTCCTATAATAAAGACAATTTACGACAACAGCTGCGGGGAACCCCCGGCCGGGCGCGAAGCCGGGACGGGCGGAGCCGGCGGGTTATGGGAGAGTAACGTGGAAGATCTGGATATCGGCAGTGTACTGCAAAACTGTAGAAGCGCAAGAAATATCAGCCTGCGGCAGCTGGCGGAAAAGACGGGCATGACCGCCTCGATGTTAAGCCAGATTGAACGGAACCTGGTGAACCCGTCGATCAACACGCTCAAGCTCATTTCCATGGCGCTGGACGTTCCGATGTACAAGTTTTTCCTCAGCGAGGAGGAGGACCGGGACCTGGTGGTCCGCCGGGACGCGCGGATCACGCTCGGCAGGCCGGAGACGGAGGACATCGTCTATGAGCTGCTGACCGCCAACGTCAGCGGGGACATCGAGTTCTGCATGATGCACGTACCGGGAAAGAACGATTCCCACAACGTCGAGACGATGCACCACGGCGAGGAGGTCGCCTATGTGGTCAAGGGGCGGATCACCGTCTACGTCAACGACGTCCCCTACGAGCTGGAGGAGGGCGACAGCGTCTTGATCCCGCCCGAGAGCCTCCACCGCTGGAAGAACGACGGGGACGAGGAGTGCGACGTCCTGTTCGCGATCACGCCGCCCAGCTTTTGACGGCGGCGGGCGGCGGAAACCGGCCGATATGGTCAGATTGTACAATTTTTTGGCTGTGAACAAATCTATTTGACGATTTTTAATTGAACAGGTTGACATTTTTAAAACGGGTGTTAAACTGTACTTAACAAACAGCGTTGTTGTTAAGTACTTTTTAATGCTCTTTTGTTATTTTCGCAGAAAATGACCGGGAAAAATGGAATGGAGGAACCTGCAGTGAAAAAAGACCTCTCCGCGGCATATGCGTACATCGACGAGATCCGGGAGGAGACCCTCGGGCTCTACCGGGAATTCGTCAACCGTGAAAGCTGGAGCAAGACGCCGGACAAGGTCCGCATATTTTCCGACTTCCTGAAGGCGGAGATGGAGAAGGCCGGATTCGAATGCCGGTACGTGCCGGTGGGCGTCAACGCCGACACGCTGGTCGGCGTCCTGGGCAAGGACCGCCCGGGCAAGCCGATCCTCTTCTGCGGGCACATGGACACCGTCTTCCCGACGGGCATGCACCCGGAAAACCCCTTCAAGATCGTCGACGGCAAGGCCTACGGCCCCGGCGTCCTCGACATGAAGGGCGGCATCCTGATCGCGCTGACCACCGTGAAGGCGCTCAACAGGATCGGGTACGACGAGCGTCCGATCAAGTTCTGCTTCTCGGGGGACGAGGAGATCAACCACACCGGCTCCCAGGGCGCCGAGGTGATGGAGGCGGAGGCGAAGGGCTGCCTGTGCGCCTTCAATATGGAGACGGGCATGATTGACAACTACCTCTGCACCGGCCGCAAGGGCTGCCTGCGCTACACGGTCGAGGTGGACGGCGTGGAGACCCACTCGGGCAACGACTTCCAGGGCGGCAGGAGCGCGATCGCCGAGATGGCCTACAAGATCATCGACTTCCACAACATGACCGACCTTTCAATCGGCAACACCTGCAACATCGGGACGATCTCGGGCGGCACGGTGCCCAACGCGGTCCCCGCCCACTGCGAGGTAGTGCTCGACATGCGCTACACCACCCTGAGCGGCAAGGAAAAGCTGCTCGCCCGGCTCGACGAAATCTGCAAAAAGACCTACATCGACGGCACCTCCACCAAATACGCCTTCCTGAACAAGCTGGACGTCTTTGAGACGACCGGCGAGGGCATGCGGTTCTTCGAGTACGTCAGGGGGATCGCGAAGGAATACGGCCTCCCGGAGGTCAACGGCCGCCCGCTCGGCGGCGGGTCCGACGCCGCGTCCACGACGATGGCGGGCGTCCCGACGATCTGCTCCTGCGGCGTGCGCGGGCAGTGGAACCACACCATGAAGGAGTACGCGGTGGTCGACTCGATCTTCGACAGGAGCAAGATGTACGTCGCCGCCGTGGCCAATTCGGATCAATTCGCACAGAAATGATATCTAGGAGGGAGAGAACGGCATGAATACTCTGATTGTTTTCCTGATTTCCATGGTTTTTCTGCTGGTGGTACTGATCCGCTTCAAATGGAGCGCGTCGGTGGGACTCGTCTCTGCGACGATCATGATGGGGCTGCTTTCCGGCATGAAGATCGCCGACCTGACCGGCGCCATCAGCGGCGGCTTCGGCAGCACGATGACCAGCACCGGACTCGTCATCATCTTCGGATGCATCTTCGGCGAGATGCTCGGCTCGTCCGGCGCGCTGGAGGAGATCGCGAAATTCCTCCTGCGCAAGGTCGGTTCCAAGCACGACTACCTCGCAATCAACCTGCTGGGCTACGTGGTCTCGATCCCCGTCTATTTCGGGTCGGCCTACGTCATGCTCTCGCCCCTGCTCAATTCGCTGCAGAAGCTCACCAATAAGAAGATGACCGGCTATGTGAACGCGCTCTTCGTGGGCCTGCTGCTCACCCACTGCATCGTCGCGCCGACGCCCGGCCCGGTCGCGGTCGCGGCGGAGGTCGGCGCGAACCTCGGCTGGTTCATCTTCTACGGCCTGATCGTCTCGATCATCGCGAGCCTGCTCTGCGGCTGGCAGTTCTCCAACGGCATCAACGCCAAAGGCCGCAAGGAGGCCCAGGAGTTCCTCGACGCCAACAGCGACCTGATCAAGGCCGACGAAACCAAGCCGTCGGCGGGCATCGGCTTCGCGCTGATCCTTTTCCCGATCATCCTCATCGTGCTGGGCGCCGTCGTACCGATGTTCGTTGCGGAGGGGAGCATCCTCTACACCGTCTTCCAGTTCATCGGCGATAAAAACGTCGCCCTCTTCATGGCGATGCTGCTTGCCGCCGTGACCCTGCGCAAATACCTGGTCGCGGGCCCGGCCAAGAAGGGCATCATGCGGTATATCGACACGAGCGCCAACAAGGTCGGCAGCATCCTCATGGTCATCGGATGCGGCGGCTGCTTTGCCGAGGTCATCACCCAGACGGGCATCGGCGACGCGCTGGCGAACATGTTCTCCCACTTCAACATGCCCGTGCTGCTGCTCGGCTTCCTGCTCGCCATGATCATCCGCGCGGCGGTCGGCTCCGCCACGGTCGCCATGATGACGGCGGTCTCCATCGTCGGCCCGGCGATCGCGCTGCAGGGGCTGTCGCCCGTGCTCGTGGGCCTCGCGGTCTGCGCCGGCACCGTCGGCCTCACCCTGCCCACCGACGGCGCCTTCTGGCACCCCTCCCAGCTCAACGGCATCTCCATCAACGAGACGATGGTCGTGACGGTCAGCACCACGCTGGCCAGCGTGGTCGCCTTTGCGATCATCCTGCTCATCAACTGCTTCAGCGGCTTCCTGCCGGGATTATTCTAGTACGTTTTAGGAGTCGAATATGAATAACACGATATTGTCGATGGAGGAAAGCGAATGGAGCGCGAAATACCCGCTCCTCCGCTCCCTCCGGGATTTACGGGAATGCTTCTGGATCAACGATCAAAAACGCCCCGCCGCGCAAGCGGCGGGGAACTGTCCGTTCACCATCCGGGACATCGAGGACGCCAGCGCCCGGCTGGACCGGTTCGCCCCCTATCTCGCCGCGGCCTTCCCCGAGACGGCCGTTTCGGGCGGGATTCTGGAGTCCCCGCTGCGGGAGATCCCCCGCATGAAAAAGGCCCTAGAGGAGCAGAGCGGCGTCCCGATCGACGGGAGGCTGCTGCTCAAATGCGACAGCGAGCTTCCGATTTCCGGCTCCATCAAGGCGCGGGGCGGCATCTACGAGGTCCTCAAGCACGCGGAGGAGCTCGCGGTCGAAGAGGGGCTGCTCTCCTGGACGGACGATTACGCGCGCCTCGCGGAGCCGCGCTTCCGGGAGTTCTTTTCGCGGTATAAGATCGCGGTGGGCTCGACGGGGAACCTCGGGCTTTCGATCGGCATCATGAGCGCGAAGCTCGGCTTCCACGTCACCGTCCACATGTCGGCGGACGCGCGCCAGTGGAAGAAGGATATGCTGCGCGGCCTCGGCGTGCACGTCGTCGAATATGAGAACGACTACAGCCTCGCGGTCACCGAGGGGCGCAGGCAGGCGCAGTCCGACCCCTCCTGCCACTTCATCGACGACGAAAACTCGAAGGACCTCTTCCTCGGCTACGCGGTGGCCGCCCTCCGGCTCAAAAAGCAGCTGGAGGAGATGCGGGTCGCCGTCGACCGCGAGCACCCGCTCTTCGTCTACCTGCCCTGCGGGGTCGGCGGGGGTCCGGGCGGCGTCGCCTTCGGCATCAAGACCCTCTTCGGGGACGCGGCCCACTGCTTCTTTGCGGAACCGACCCATTCCCCCTGCATGCTGCTGGGGCTCTATACCGGACGCTACGACGGGGTCTGCGTGCAGGACATCGGCATCGACAACCGGACCGCGGCCGACGGGCTGGCGGTCGGCAGGTGCTCCCATCTGGTCGGGCGGCTGATGCACCCGTTCATCAGCGGCGCGATGACGGTCAGCGACCGGCATATGTACCGTCTGCTCGCGCGGATGGCGGACACCGAGGGCATCCGCCTCGAGCCGAGCGCGCTGGCCGGCATCCCGGGCGTCCTCAACCTCCTCGGGACCGGGGAGGGGCGCGGCTACCTGGTCCGGGAGAAGCTCGCCGGCTTCCAGGGCCAGTTCACGCACATCGCGTGGGCGACGGGCGGCAGCATGGTGCCCGCGGACGTGATGGAGGAGTACTACCGGAAGGGCACGGAGGGGGAATAGCCGTCCGGGGCCACAGACGGAATCAGGAGAAAAAGGACCCGGCGCCTGTGTAGACAGGCGCCGGGTCCTTTTTGTCCGGGGCGGCGCCCGCGTCATCCGCGGGCGCCGTTTTTTACCCGCCGCGGGGAAGGCCGGATACGCGAATACGCACCACCGGGAGAAAAAACTGTGTCACTTTCTACAAAGAAACGCGGACGGTTTTGTTGAGCTGGAACGAATCGGGGGAAATATTCATTTTTGGTATTGACTTTGTTGATAAAAAGTATAATAATCAAGTAAAAGATTACAGAATTTGAAATAGAAAAGTTAAATATTTTCTCAAGAAAATCTGCTTTAGATCCCCATTTTTTGCGCTTTTTTCAATGATATGTTGCAAATCGTGTGAAATTTCCTCGATAAACATGTGGTTATTCGGGCGCTTTGACAACACGGCATCGTAATTTATTTCAAAAATAATAAAAATATTATGAATTATAATTTGCCAGATTAAAATTGAGATTTTGCCGAAAAGATCGGCGACGGCCGCACACCGCAGCACCGCGGACGCCCGGGAGGTAACGGTTGCTGCCGCGGGGTCACGGCAGCATTTATAACAATAAACAGGTGAGGTATCTTATGAGCACTGTGATTTTGGAAACAAAAAATCTCACAAAGGCGTTCGCAAACAAAAAGGTCGTCTCCGGGGTCGACTTCGTTGTCCGCGAAGGCGAAATCACCGCCCTGCTGGGGGAAAACGGCGCGGGCAAATCCACCTTCAAAAACATGCTGGTCGGACTGCTGGAGCCCACCGAGGGGTCCATCACCTTCGACGGCAGGGAGATGAAGGAGATCAAGATGGGCAAGCTGCCGATCGCCGCGGTGCATCAGGAACTGAGCCTGTTTTTGAACCTCACCGTCGCCGAAAACATCTGCATCGAGGACTTCCCCGGGAAGAAGTCGATGGTCAACTGGAAGAAGTGCCGCGAGGAAGCCCTCAAGTACATGGGCATCATGAACATCCAGCTCGACCCGGACGCGATCGTCGGGACCCTGGGCCCCGGCGAGCAGCAGCTGATCGAGATCGCCAAGGCGATCCGGCTCAATCCCCGCGTGCTGATCCTAGACGAGCCCACCGCATCCCTGACGGCGCCGGAACGCGAGCGGCTGTTCGAGGTGATGCGCACGCTGAAGAAACAGCGCATCGGCATGATCTTCATCACGCATTTCCTGGACGAGGTGTTCGCCGTCTGCGACAAGGTCGTCGTGCTGCGCAACTCCGAAAAGGTCTGCGACGCGCCGGTGACGGAGGTCACCAAGCACGAGATCGAGGAGCACATGGTCGGCCATTCGCTGGAGGGTTCCTCCTTCAGCCTGGGCGAGCCGGACCCGGAGGTCGCGCTGCGCGTGACCGGGCTCGAGTCGGAGAGCTTCGCGGACATCAATTTCGAGGTACATAAGGGCGAGATCCTCGGCGTGGCGGGCCTCATCGGCGCGGGACGCACCGAGCTGATGGAATCCATCTTCGGCCTGCGCAAATGCGGGGGCACGATCGAGTTCATGGGCGAGACCTTTAAAAGGTGGAACACACAGCAGCTGATCAAAAAGGGAATGGTGATGATCCCGGAGGACCGCAAAAACTGCGGCATCTTCCCGCGGCGCGACCTGAAGGAGAACATCACCGCGGCCCAGATCGACCACTTTGTCAACCGCAGGGTGAAGTTCTTCGGCTTCCGCAGGGAAAAGGAGAACGCGCAGAAGGTCATCGACCGCTTCCGCGTCGCCTGCCCCGGCATCGAAGCCTACATCACCGAGCTCAGCGGCGGCAACCAGCAGAAGATCATCGTCGGCCGGTGGCTGAGCCATTCCCCGAAGGTCTGCATGTTCGACGACCCAACCCGGGGCGTGGACGTGGGCTCGAGGGCGGAGATCGGCGAGTACATCGTCGAGCTTGCCAAAACGGGCACGGCCGTGATCCTGGTCTCTTCCGACCTGAACGAGCTGGTCTCCATGGCGCACAGGATCATCGTGATGCGGCGCGGCCGGATGGTCTCCGAGCTGATGCGCGAGGACTTCGACGTGCGCCGGATTCTGTCGATCGCGTCCTCACAACAGGAAGACGAATCGTCGGTAGGGGGTAACCATGGTGAAAACGCATAACAGCCCGCTGAAAAGATTTATGAGCGAGCAGTGGGCGGCCGCTCTGATCGGCAACATTCTGCTCTTTTTGATCCTGGCCGTGTCGCAGCCGGCCTTCTTACAGGCGACCAACATTATGAACATCCTCTGCCAGTGCAGCCTGTTTGGAATCATGGCCATCGGCATGACCTTCGTCATCTCCACCGGCGGCATCGACATTTCGGTGGGCATGAACGCTCTGTTTACCATGGCGCTGATGTACCGGCTGAACTCCTACGGCATCTTCCCCGTGTGGGCGATTTTCCTGATCGTGCTGGTCGTCGGGTGCCTGGTCGGACTGCTCAACGGCTTCATGGCCAGCGTGCTCAACTTCCCCGACATGATCGCCACGCTGGCGACGATGTCCATCCTGCGGGGCGCGGCCTACCTGCTGCTCGACAATTCCCAGAAGTTCGTGGACGCCCCGCTGCGGGTGATCGGGAACTCCAAGCTGTTCCAGCTGGTCCCCACCCCCACGGTCCTCATGGTCATCATGACCGTCATCGGCATCCTCGTCCTGCGTTACAGCCGCTTCGGCCGGTATGTGCTGGCGGTCGGCGGAAGCAAGAACTCGGCCGTCTTTTCCGGCCTGAACGTCACCCGCATCCGGATCGGCGCCTATGTCATCTGCGGGGTCTGCGCCGCGCTGGGCGGCATCGTCTACGCCGGGCGCATCGGCTCGATCGCCCCCAACTCCTGCATGGGCTACGAGTTCACCGTCATCACCGCCGTCGTTCTGGGCGGCACCAAGATGAGCGGCGGCAAATCCTCCATTGTGGGGTCCGCGCTCGGATGCGTTTTCCTCTACCTGATCGAAAACGCCATGACGATGCTGGACATCTCCAGCTACTACCAGGTCTTCGCGCGCGCGGTGATGATGCTCTGCGCCATCGCGATCGACACCGCCACCACGATGCGCAACAATGCGAGCGTCATCAGGGAACGGCGCGCGCGCTTCCTGCAGATCCAATAGGATTGGTACCCGGCACGGCTTGCCGTGCAGAAAATAACAAAAGTCTAGGAGGACAAGAAATGAGAAAGGCATTAGCACTGGTTCTGGCGCTCGCAATGACACTCGCGCTCGCCGCCTGCGGCAGCTCCGCACCCGAGGCGCCCGCGAACACCCCGGCTCCCGAAAGCGCCGCCCCCAGCGCGGCGGACGACGCCGCTCCCGCCCCCAGCGAGGACGCGGGCAAGACCATCAAGATCGGCGTTTCCACCGATACCGCCACCACGGTTTTCCGCAAGGTGGAGCTGATGGGCCTTTACAGCGCGGCGGAGGCCGCCGGCAACGTGGAGATCATCGAGCTGTGCGCCGATGACGACACCACCACCCAGTACACCCAGTTCAAATCCCTGATCGACCAGGGCGTCGACGTCATCGTCTGCTGCGCCATCGACCAGGACGCCATCCTCACCGCTTATGACTACGCCCAGGCGGCGGGCGTCCCGGTTATCAACTACGACCGCAAGGTGGAGCACGAGAACGTCTTCTTCACCGCGATGTACGATTCCTACAGCGACGCCAAGCAGCTCGCAGAATACCTCCTCTCCGTGGACGACGGCGAAGAGCACACGATCTTCCTGACGGTCGGCTCCCTCGCGGACCCCAACGGCATTGCCCGCCGCGAAGGCTTCCAGGAGACGATCGCCGCCTCCGGCCACACCAACCTCAAGGTCGTCGAGATCATGACCGACTGGGACGTCGACAAGGCGCTCACCAACATGCAGAACGCGCTGCAGGTCTACACCCCGTGGGCGGTTGCCAACGTCTCCGCGCACATGGACGGCTCCTGCTACCAGGCGCTGGAGGAGGCCGGCCTCAAGATTAAACGCGGCGAGGAAGGCCATGTCTACTACACCTCGCTCTCCGGCGAGCCTCCCGCAGTCGCCTACATGGAAGAGGGCTACACCGACAAGATCTTCGTCATCCCGGCCGACACCGCCGGCGGCGCGATCTACGACGCGGCCGTCAAGCTCGTCAACGGCGAAACCCTTGAGAGCGACACCTTCTATATGCCCACCTTCGGCGTCGGCCCCGACGAGCTCGAGGCGAAGTCCGACGAGATCTGGACCGTCAAGTATGCCGACATGCTGGGATAATCTCCCCGCAGACGCAAGACGCGCCACCCTGTAAACTTTCCGCCCAAAGGTGCGGCGGGTTTGCCGCCGGCTCGGCCGCGGCAGACCCGCCGTTCCCCGAGGGAAGCTCGCACAACCCAAGAACGCTTCGATGAGAGGTCAATCATATGGATACAAAGTTCAAAAGCAATTCGACATTGGGAAATAAGAATCGGTTCTGGAACGGCTTCAAGAAGTTTTCCTTGGATTTGCCGGTTGTGTACATGCTGATCGTGGTCTGCGTTGTGATGGGCTTCCTGAATCGCAATTTCTTCTCGATGGCGAACATCATCTCCATGCTCACCTCGTATTCCTACTACATCATCGGCGCCATCGGCCTGGTATTCGTGTTCCTTTCCGGCAACTCGGGAATCGACCTGAGCATCGGATATGTGACGGGCTTTTCCGCCGTGGTCTCCACCAAGACCATGTCCCTGCTCTCCGACGCGAACCCGGATATGAACCCCTGGCTCATCATCGTGCTCGGCCTGCTGGTCTCCTGCACGATCGGCGCGCTGTTCGGCCTTCTGAACGGCATCGCGGTGGCAAAGTTCCACATCGCGCCCTTTATCATCACCCTGGCCAGCCAGCTTCTGGCAATGGGACTGTGTTATGTGTTCACGAACGGTTACACCGTTTCCGGCGGTCCCCGGGAGCTCTCCCGGCTCTCCACCCTCACGGGCATCCATATCGGGAAGACCATCATCCCCATGGCGGCGATCATCCCCATCGTCATCTTCATCCTGATGGCGGTGGTGCTGAGCAAGACCACGTTCGGCAGGCAGGTCATCCTGACCGGCAGCAACCCCAAGAGCGCCGAGCACGCGGGCATTTCGGTCTCCCGGATCTATATCATCGTCTACCTGCTCTCCGGCGTCTTCGCCGGGATCGCGGCGATGTTCATCCCCATGTGCATCGGCGGCGTGAACCCCGATGTCGGCGCAAACCTGCTCATGCCGATGGTGGCGGCGGTCACGATCGGCGGGATCAGCCAGTCCGGTGGCTACGGCAACATGGTGCAGGCCGGCTTCGGCATCCTGTTCATCATGTGCCTGATGAGCGCAATGACCTTCCTGGGCTTCGGCCTGCCGACCCAGCAGCTCGCCTACGGAATTGTAATCGTGTTTACAATGACGCTCCTCGGCTACATCGAGAGAAAGCGTTTTAGAGTATAAGCGCACAAAAAAGTCATTAAGAAGGTAAAGGAGTAATCAGCAATGAATTTCGGAATTGGCTCGTTCGCATACAGGTGGTCGATCGGCCGCCCCTACTACCGCCCCGAGGACCCCATGACGGTGGACCAGCTCATTGACCGCTGCGTCAAGTACGGCGTGAAGGCCGTCCTGCTCTGCAACAACATCTCCCTGCACGAGTTCACCGAGGAGCAGCTCACCGCGATCCGCGACCGGATCGTGAAGGAGGGCATGACGGTCGAGACCGGCTCGCGCGGCACGGATTTCAACTACTTCAAGCGGATGCTCGAGGTCTCCAAATTCCTCGGCTCCAAGGTGCTGCGCATCGGCTGGGACATGGACCGCGACACCGACGCGGCCGGCCTGGAGCGGCAGGTGCAGAAGGGCATCGAGACGATCGGCGCGCTCATGCCCACGGCGCATGAGTACGGCGTGCACGTCGCGATCGAGAACGGCAAGCTCAACGACGTCTACGAGGTCAAGAAGATCATCGAAGGCGTGAACGACCCCTTCTTCGGCTGCGCGCTCGACACCTGCAACTCCACCTGCTTCATGACCCCGACCGAGACGGTGGTGCGCACCCTCGCGCCCTATGCGAAGACCGTCCACTTCAAGGACTATGTCGTCTCCCTCGACCCGCGCGGCGACGTGATCACCGGCGTCCCCCTCGGACAGGGATACGTGGATTTCCCGCTCATGCTGGACATCCTCAAGCAGAACGGCTACGACGGGAACATCTTCCTGGAGCTCTACATCAACCGCTGCGACACCCATGCCGAGACCGTCGCCTACGAAGAGGAATGCGTGAAGCAGAGCATGGCCTACGCGCATGACACGCTGGGCTTCTGACCCGGATGCCGGAGCGGAGGTGCGCATATGAAAGAGGCGTATATCGGCGTCGACATCGGCTCCTCCGGCTGCAAGGCCATCGCGGTCGACGGGGAGGGGAAGACCCTCGGCGTCCGGTCGGTGCGGTATGACAACACCCTGGTCTGCACGGGGCTGGGCTGCTACGAGCAGCCCGCCCGCGTGCTGCGCGACGCCGGGCTTGACTGCATCCGCGCGCTCGTGCGGGAGCTCGGCCCGGACCGCCGCACGGCGGCCATCGGCCTCACCGGGCAGATGCACGGGCTTGTGGCGCTGGACGAACATCTGGAACCGCTCCGCCCCATCCTCAGCTGCGTCGATTTCCGCAATGAGAAGCAGAACGACGAAATCTACGCCAAGGTGGGCGGCAAGGAGGGCCTTCTGCCCTACACCAACAACAAGATGGTCCCCTCCTGCACGGCGGGGAAGATCCTCTGGATGCGGGAGAACGAGCCCGCGCTCTTTGCCCGGACGCGGGCCGTCGTGAACCCCAAGGACTATGTGCGCACCGTGCTGACCGGCGTCCCGGCGACCGACGAGTCGGACGCCAGCGGCTTCGGCGTCTACGACGTGCGAAACCACCGCTGGAACCGGGAACTGCTCGACCTGATCGGCCTGCCCGAAGAGGTGCTGCCGCCGGTGTTCCACGCCGACCAGGCGGTCGGGACCGTGCTGCCGGAGGTGGCCGCCGAGCTGGGCCTCGGCCCGGATACGGTGGTCGTGGCGGGCGCGGGGGACGCGATCATGCAGACGGTGGGCTCCGGCGCCGTGGAGGAGGGCGTCTACAGCGTCGTCCTCGGCTCGGGCGGGCTCATCTCCACCTCGCTGGGCGTCTGCGCCCACAACGAGGGCGCGCGGCTGCAGGTCTATTCCAGCGCCATCCGCGACCAGTGGGTAGCCTACACCGGCCTCATGAGCGTGGGCACCTCGGTCAACTGGATGCGCGAAAGCCTTTATGCGGCCGAGTCCGCGCGCGGCGCGGAAGAGGGCTTCCGGCGGATGGACGAGGAGGCCGCGCGGGTGCGCCCCGGCTGCGACGGGCTGCTCTTCTTCCCCTCGCTCCTCGGCCAGCGCAACCCGGTGGACGACCCCTACGCGAAGGGCGTGACGGTGGGGCTGACCCCGTCGCACACCCGCGGGCACCTCTACCGGGCCCTGCTGGAGGGGCTGGCGTTCGGGATGCGGGAGGTCTACCTCCAGCTCCGCGAGGTGGGCGCGCCGATGAGGTGCATCCGGATTTCCGGCGGCGGCGCGGTCAACACCCTCTGGTGCCAGATCTTCGCGGACCTCTTCCAGGCCCCGGTCCGCCGGGTGCCGGAATATTCCGCCTGCGGCGCGCTGGGCGCGGCCGTGCTGGCCTCCCATCACGGCAAGGACCCCGCGTCGCTGCCCGGGCGGTTCGCCTCCTTTGGAAGCGACCGCACCTTCGAGCCCGACGCGTCGAAAAAAGCGGTCTACGACGACCTGTTCGCCGTCTACACGCAGATCTATCCCGCGTCGAAGGGGATTTTCCAAGCGCTCAAGCGTTTTGACGAGACCCATTGACCACTCGTTTCGGAGGGAATACATATGAAAAAAGTCATCAACCAACCCGCTGATTTTGTCGATGAGACGATGGAGGGCATCGTCGCCGCCTACGGCGACCGGGTGCATTTCCTGGATGGCGACCGCCGGGTGCTGGTCTCCGGCTACCCCTCCCAAAAGGGGAAGGTCGGGATCGTGACGGCGGGCGGCTCCGGGCACCTGCCGCTCTTTTTGGGCTACGTGGGCGCCGGCATGGTGGACGCCTGCGCCGTCGGCAACGTCTTCGCCTCGCCCGCCTACACCAAGATGGCAAGCGCCATCCGCGCCGTCGATTCCGGCGCGGGCGTCCTCTGCCTCTACGGCAACTACGGCGGCGACAAGATGAACTTCCAGCAGGCGATCGAGGACTGCGAGTTCGACGACATCCGCTGCCGCAGCGTGCTGGCGTGCGACGACGTGGCCTCCAGCCCGAGGGAGACCGCCGAAAAGCGGCGCGGCGTGGCGGGCATCCTCTACGCCTACAAATGCGCCGGGGCCGCGGCCGACCAGATGCGGAGCCTCGACGAAGTCGCGGCGGTCGCCGAAAAGGCGGTCGCCAACACCCGCACGATGGGCGTGGCGCTCACCCCCTGCATCGTGCCGGAGGCGGGCCGCCCCACCTTTGCGATCGCGGACGACGAGATCGAGATCGGCATGGGAATCCACGGCGAGAAGGGCATCACGGTGGAAAAGATGATGACCGCCGACCGGATCTCCGAGATCCTCATGGAAAAGCTGCTCGCGGACCTGCCGCTGGAGGCGGGGGACGAGGTCTCCGTCCTGGTGAACGGGCTGGGCGGGACGCCCGCGGAGGAGCTGTTCATCGTCTACCGCCGGGTGGCGCAGATTCTGGGGGAGCGGGGCGTGAGGATTTTCATGCCCCATGTGGGCGAGTTCGCGACCTCCATGGAGATGGCGGGCCTTTCCGTCACCCTCTTCAAGCTCGACGGGGAGCTCAAGGAGCTGCTCCGCGCGCCCGCTTCCACCCCCTTTTACACCAATGCCAACAAATGATGGAGGGCGTTATGACGACGAAAGACCTTTGCAGGGCGATCGACGCGATCTCCGCGCGGATCGATGAAAACAGGGACGCCCTGGTGAGCCTGGACCAGCAGAACGGTGACGGAGACCTTGGCATCTCCATGAGCGGTGGGTTCCGCGCCGTGTCCGATTTTCTGCACGATTCGCAGGAGACCGATCTGGGGAAATGCCTCAACCGGTGCGGCGACCACTTCAACGAAGCGGCGCCCAGCTCGCTGGGGACCATCCTCGCCTTCTTTTTCAAGGGCATGGCGAGGAGCCTGAAGGGCACGGAGACGTGCGACGCGGCGCGGCTCGCGGAAGCGATGCGCGCGGGGCTGGAAAACGTGATGGCCAAGGCCGGCTCCAAGCCGGGAGAAAAGACCATCCTCGACTCCCTGACTCCCGGCGTCGAGGCGCTGTCGGCCCATGCCGGGGAGGGCGCGCGGGCCGCTTTCGCCAAGGCCGCGAAGGCCGCGCGGGAGGGCAGCGAGGGGACCCGGGCGATGAAGGCCGTATGGGGCCGCGCCGCCTATTACGGGGAAAAGAGCCTGGGCGTTCTGGACGGGGGGTCCGTCGTCGGGGCGCTGATTTTTGAAGCGATCAATGATATGGAATAGGGTGTGATATCGATGTTTGAAGAATTCATGTACCAGCAGGCCGTGCGCCAGACCAAACAGGATATGCTCAAGGTGGGCTCCCGCCTAGCCGAAAAGGGTCTCCTTGTCGGCAAGGGCGGCAACTACAGCGTCCGCATCGGGGAGAATCAGATCCTGCTCACGGCCTCCGGCTTCTGCAAATCCGAGATCAGCGAGGAGCAGATCAGCCTGGTGGATATGGAGGGCAACCTCCTGGAGGGCTTAAAGCCCGCCGCCGACATCCGGATGCATCTGGAGGTCTACCGCTCGATGCCGGAGATCCGCGCGATTGTGCACAGCCATCCGCCCATCATGACGGGCTTCGCCATGTCCAACTACACCTTTGAGGACTTCTGCATGCCCGAGGCGATGCTGGACATCGGCGGGATCGAGGTCACGGAATTTTCCGTGCCCACCACGATCGAGGTCCCCCAGGTGGTGCACAAGTGCATTCAGAAGAACCCGGACGTGCGCGCGCTGATCCTCAAGGGCCACGGCGTGCTCTGCCTCTCCTCGGTGGACGTGATGGACGCCTGCTACAAGCTCGAGTGCCTCGAGGCCGTCGGGCAGGCGATCCTCGTGACCAACGCGCTGGGCGGCGCCTACCAGATGACCCCGCGTGAGATCGAGGGCGTGCGGGCAATCCTGGCGAAGAAATAACGACCGCCGTTTTGGGGGGAACACCATGTATTTTATCGGCTTGGATATCGGCACAACCGGCTGCAAGGCCGCCGTTTTCGACGAGGCGGGCGCCTGCTTCGGCAGGTGCTACGAGGAATTCGACATCATCTGCCGCGCCCCCGGCTGGGCGGAGCAGAGTCCCGCGGTCATGTGGGAGGCCGTCACGCACGTCCTGAAGGAGTCGGTCGCGCAGGCGAAGGCGGCGGGCATGCGGGCGGAGGAGGTTCGCGCGCTCAGCACCTCGGTGCTGGGGGAGGAGGTCATGCCGGTGGACGGGGACTACCGCCCCCTCCGGGACGCCATCCTCGGCATGGACTACCGCGCCGACGAGGAGACGAAGCTGCTGACCGGGGCGGTTCCGGCGCAGCGGATCTACGACATCACCGGCTTCCCGCCGCATCCGATGGGCTCGCTCCCCACGATCCTGTGGATGCGCCGCCACGAGCCGGAGCTGATCCCCCGGACGTATAAATACGTCACCTTCACCGAGTACGTCATGAAACGCCTCGGCGCGGGGGAAGGGGTGGTCGACCACCCGCAGGCCGGGCGCACCATGGCGTTCGACATCGAGAGGAAATGCTGGTCGGACGAGCTGCTGCGGGCGGCGGAGCTGGACCGGAGCCTCTTCTGCGAAACGGCGGAACCCGGCCGGGTCGTCGGGAACCTGTCGCGGGAGGCCGCGGCCGAGCTGGGCCTCACCGAGGCGGTGGCACTGGTGGCGGGCGGACAGGACCAAACCTGCGCCGCGCTGGGCGCCGGGCTCATCGATGAGAGCGTCGGCATGGATTCCCACGGCACCATCGAGGGCATCGGCGTGATGTCCTCGAAGAAGATCACCGACGAGCGGGCGCTCGCGGCGGGCGTCTCCTGCTACGCCTACACCATCCCCGGGCGGTATTTCCTCATGTCCTCCTCCCAGGTGGGCGGGCTGCTGCTCAAGTGGTTCAAGAACAACTTTTCCCTCGCTGAGGAGCAGGAGGCGCAGCGGACCGGCCGGAACGTCTACGACGTGATGACGGAGCGCGCGCCCGAGGGGCCCAGCGGCGTGATGGTGCTGCCGCACTTCATCGGCAGCGGGCCGCCCTGGAACGACCTCGACTCGCGGGGCGCGATCGTGGGGCTCACGATCGACAGCACCCGGCACGACGTGGTGAAGGCCATCATGGATTCGCTCACCTACGAGTTCAAGATCAACATGCTCTACTACGAGGATATGGGCTTTCGCTTCAAGGACATCCGGGTGGTGGGCGGCGCGTCCAAATCGCCGCGGTGGATGCAGCTCAAGGCGGACATCCTGAACCGTCCGGTCTCCACGCTGCGGGAAAAGGACGCCGCCTGCCTCGGCGCGGCGATGATCGCCATGTGCAGCATGGGGGTGTACCCCTCCTGCGAGCAGGCCGTGCGCGCCTGCGTGAAGGTGGACCGCGTCTACCGGCCGGATCCCGCGTGGACCGGCGCCTACGAAGCCGCCTACCGGAAGTACACGCACCTCTATGATTCATTGAAGGAATTTAACCATATCAAAATTCCAGGAGGCACCGTATGAGTAAATTTAACCGCAACGCAAAGCCCAAGATGGGGATCCTGCCCATCGCAAAGACGAACCAGTACCAGGGGAACATCCGGAACTACATCGAGGTTGCCCGGCGCACCTTCGGCGCGGACCCGGAGATTGAGATCATGGTTCCCGACGAGCCGCTCTTCGACATGGACGAGATCATGGAGACCTGCACCGCGATGGAGAAGGCCAACTGCGACATGTTCCTCTTCGTCATCGGCTCCTGGATGTACACCTCCCTGGTGACCACCGCGGTCAACTCGCTGGGCGGCAAGCCCTGCGTCATGTACGGGCTCTGCGACGAGATCGCCAACGGCTCCCTCGGCGTGTCGGTGCAGCTGCGCTACGTGATGGAGGAGATGAAGCTCCCCTTCGTCTACATGTACGGCAGGATCGACGACGCGGAGCGCGCCGCGGACATCAAGAAGGCGCTGCGCGCCGCATGGACCAAAAACGACATGGCGGGCAGGAACATCGCGCTCATCGGCGGCAAGTGCATGATGATGTACCAGACGCAGGTGAACGAGTTCAATTGGAAAAAGGTGTTCGGCATCGATTTCCCCCAGTACGACCACGTCGAAATCTTCAAGGAGCTGGAGAACATCGACGAGGCGGAGGCCGAGCGGCTCGCGCGGCAGTTCATCGACAACTGCGCCAAGGTCAACTGGAAGCTGGAGAACGGCGAAAAGATCAACGAGGACGCCATCCTCTCCCAGATGCGCCTGTATCTTGCCTATAAGCGTTTCCAGGAACTCTACGACGTGGATATGTTCGCCACCAAGTGCATGCCCGAGCTGGTGAACAAGTGCTACGGCTACAGCTACGGCGCCTGCCTCGCCACCGCGCTGCTCAACGAGGAGGAGTCCACCATCGCGGCCTGCGAGGGGGACGTGCCCGCCGGCGTTTCGATGTACATCCTCAAGAAGCTGGCCCACGCCCCGGTGATGTTCGCGGACATCTCCCGCCTCAACGAGCAGAACGGCGTGATGAACTTCTTCAACTGCGGCTCCGGCCCCGTGTCCATGGCGAACAGCTTGGGCTACCGGCTGTGGCCCATCCCGCCGCTCGTCCCCGACGAGGCGGTGGCCAAGCCCTACCTGAACGGCGATTCAGGCGGCGCGTGCATCGAGTTCGAGTTCGAGGGCGACCGCACCGTCACGCTGCTGCGCCTCGGCGGAAACGACGACACCCTGCGCTTCCACGCGGCCGTCGCCAAGACCAGCCTGCGCGTGAACAACGACGAGGAGGACCCCAACAACAGCTTCGCGGGCGGCACCCGCTGGCCGGGCTGTGGCATCAGGCTCGAGGACCCGGACTCCTTCCTGCGCAACGCCACCGGGCACCACTACGCGATCGTCTACGGCGATTTCTCCAAGGAACTGGTATACATCTGCGGCTTCTACGGCGTCAAGCTGGTCATGGACCGCTGACGCCATCCGCCCCGGCGGGACCCATCTCCCACCGGGGCGGCGGACGTATCGGCCGCGTTTTGAAAGGAGTCGTCCCCATGCAGGACAGATTCTACTTCGGCACCAACACCAAAATGTTCAAGACCGCCGCGGAGACCGTGGATTACCTGCGCCGCCTCGAGGAGCTCACGCACGGCATCCCGCCGGAGCGCGCGCAGCGCTTCGTGATCCCCTCCTACACCTCGCTTGGGCCCGCGCGGGCAGAGCTTGACCGCGCGGGCTCGGGAATCCTCCTCGGCGCCCAGAACATGGGCTGGGAGGAGCGCGGGCAGTATACCGGCGAGATCTCCCCGCTCATGCTGCGGGAGGCGGGCGCGCGGCTGGTGATGGTCGGGCACTCCGAACGGCGGCACACCTTCCGCGAGACGGACGCGGAGGAGGAAAAGAAGGTCCGCTGCGCGCTGGACCACGGCTTCCGCGTTCTTCTGTGTGTGGGGGAACAGCTGGAGGACCGGCGGTACGGCACCGGCGACGAGGTGCTGCGCGTCCAGCTGAAGATCGGGCTCCACCAGGTGCGCCCGGAGGAGGCGGACCGCGTGTGGGTCGCCTACGAGCCCGTCTGGGCCATCGGCGTGAACGGGATCCCGGCGGACGAGGGGTACGCGGGGGAAAAGCACCGCATGCTGCGCGGGACGATGGTGGAGCTCTTCGGGGAGGCGGGAAACCGCGTCCCGCTGCTCTACGGCGGGAGCGTCAACCCGGAAAACGCCGTGGCGCTCAGCCGCTGCGAAGAGATCGACGGCCTGTTCATCGGCCGCAGCGCGTGGGACGCGGAGCGTTTCGCGGACATCATGCGCGCGGTCCTGGCGTCCGCCGCCTGAAAGGAAGAGGGAAGGATACGATGAAAATCGCGATTGGCTGCGACCCAAACGCGGCTGAACTGAAACAGGAGCTGAAGGCCTTTATCTCGGGCCTGGGGCACGAGTGCGTGGATTTCGGCGGGGACGACCCCATCTACGCCAACACCGCCGTCCGCCTTGCGAAGGCGGTGGCGGCCGGCGAATGCGACCGGGGGGTGCTGATCTGCGGGACCGGCATCGGCGTGAGCATCGCCGCCAACAAGGTGAAGGGCGCCTATGCGGCGCTGGTGAACAACGTCTACCAGGCGCAGCGCGCGGAGCTGAGCAACCACGCGAACATCATCACCTTGGGCGCGCAGGTCACCGGCGCCGAGCTTGCAAAATGCCTCGTGGCGGCTTATCTCAAGGAGGAGTTCGACCCGCAGTCCCGGTCCGCGCCGAAGGTGCGGCGCATCTGCGAGTACGAAAACGGGATCGATTGACCCGCCCGGAGCGCGGCGGGAAGGAAAAGGGAGGCCCGAAAATGAACTATTTGATCGGAACGGACATCGGCACGTCGGGCACGAAATCCATCGTCATGGATACGAACGGCGCCCTGCTGGCCTCCTCGCTCGCCGAATACGGCGTGACGACGCCCCGGGCGCTCTGGGCCGAGCAGTGGCCGGAGGTGTGGGTGGAGGCGGTGAAGTCCACCATCCGCGACGCGGTGAAAAAGGCGGGGATTCCGCCGGAATCGGTCGGCGGCATCTGCGTCAGCGGGCTCTACGGGGGCTCGGGCGTGCCGCTCGACGACGAGATGCGGCCGGTGCGGCCCTGCATGATCTGGATGGACCGCCGCGCGGACGACGTCAGCCGCATGGTGGAAGCGCGCGTCGGCTTCGACCGGCTCTACCGCATCACCCGCAACGGCCTCGACCCCTACTACGGCTACACGAAGATCCTCTGGATCAAGGAGCACGAGCCGGAGAACTGGACCAGAATCCGGTGCTTTTTGCCGCCGAACGCCTACGCCATCTACCGGATGACGGGGGAGGCCGCGATCGACTATTCCTCGGCGGGCAACCTGGGCGGCATCTTCGACATGGAGCGCCGCTGCTGGAGCGGCGAGTTGATGGAGGCGCTGGGCATCCCGCGTGCGATGATGCCGGACCGCGTCGTCGACTCCTCCGCCGTGGTGGGCGGGCTCACGCCGGAATGCGCGGCGGAGCTGGGCCTGCCGGCGGGCACGCCCGTCTGCGCGGGCGGCGTGGACTGCACGGTGGCCACGCTCGGCCTCGGTGTGACGAGGCCCGGGCAGCATGTGGCGGTCATCGGGACCTCGATGACCTGGGGCTTCGTGCACGGCGGCGGCGAAACCGGGCGGGAGCTCATCACCATGCCCTACGTGAAGGACGCGGCCGACCTGCTCTTCACCTTCGGCGGCGCGGCCACCGCCGGGGCGCTGACCCGCTGGTTCCGCGGCGCCTTCGCGGAGCTGGAGTACCGGGAGGAGCTTCAGGGCGGGAAAAACGCCTACGCGCGCCTCGATGAGGCCGCGGCGGAAATCCCGCCCGGCAGCGAGGGGCTGCTAGTGCTGCCCTACTTCATGGGGGAGCGCGCCCCCATCTGGGACGTCAACGCCCGCGGCGTGGTGTTCGGGCTCGACCTGCACCACACCAGGGCTCACCTGTTCCGGGCCTTTTTGGAGGCGGTGGCCTTTTCCCTCCGCCATTCGATGGAGGCTGCGCCGCAGGGCGGCGTGCTCGACGAGCGGCTGGTGCTGGCGGGCGGCGTGGCGAAATCGCCGCTCTGGCGGCAGATCATCGCGGACGTCACCGGCTTTCAGGTGGTGTGCCCCAAAAACGACGTGGAGGCCAACCTGGGGGACGTCGTCCTGGCGGGCGTCGGGACGGGCCTGCTGGACTATGCGGGCGTGGAAAGGTGGAACGTGTTCGACGAGCCGGTCCTGCCGGACGCCGCGCGCCGGAAGATGTACGAGCGGTACTACCGGGAATACCTGGAGCTGTACCGCAGCCTGAAGCCGAACATGGAGCGGATGGCAACGGTCGTGAAGGAACTGAATGGTGGAGGTGACGAGCGTGGTAGGTAATTTCAGGGATGAATTGGGCAAGACCTTCGCCGCCGTGGGGGAGGCCTTCCCGGAACTGTATGTGGTGACCGCCGACGTGTCCAAATCGACGCGCAGCAGGATGTTTGGGGAGCGCTGGCCCGACCGGTTTTATTCGGTGGGCATCGCGGAGGCGGACGCCGTGGGCATCGCGGCGGGCATCGCGTCCTTCGGCGGCCCGGTGATCTTCACCGCCTACGGCGTCTTCGCGACGGAAAAGCCGTTTGAACAGATCCGCAACTGCCTCTGCTACCCAAACCTCAATGTCAAGATCGTGGCCACGCACGGCGGAATCAGCGTGGGCGAGGACGGCGCGACCCACCAGGCGATCGAGGACATCGCCATCATGCGCGCGCTGCCCAACATGAAGGTGCTCGTGGCGGCGGACCCGGGCGAGGTGCGGGGCGCGGTGTTCGCCGCGCTGCAAACGCCCGGGCCGGTATACGTCCGGCTCGGCCGGGGGGTGGGGGCCCCCCTCCACCTGGAGCCGGAAGCAGTCGACTTCCGGGTGGGGAAGGGCGAGGTCCTGCGGGACGGCTCGGACGTCACGCTCGCTGCGGTGGGCGTCATGGTGGAGCGGGCCCTGCGCGCCGCGGAGCTGCTGGAGGCGGAGGGCGTCTCGGCGGCGGTGATCAACCTGCGGAGCGTCAAGCCGATCGACCGGGAGCTGCTGTGGGAGTACGCGGACAGGACGGGGGCGATCGTCACCGCGGAGGACCACAACTGTTTCGGCGGCGTTTTCGGCGCCGTGGCCGAGACGGTGGCCAAACGCCGCCCCGTCCCCATGGAACAGGTGGCGCTTGAAGACACCTTCGGGGAATCGGGGAACGGCGCGCTGCTGCTCGAGAAATACGGGCTCACGGCGGAACGGATCGTTTCAAGGGCAAGGGCGGCCATTGCCCGGAAAGGATGAGGCGGATGAACGAGCAAGACAGGCAGGCGCTGGAGCGGCGGGCAAGGCAGCTGCGGCGCGACGTGCTGCAAATGACCTACGAGGCGCAGAGCGGGCATCCCGGCGGCTCCTGCTCGCTGGCCGACCTGATGGCGTACCTGTATTTTTACCGGCTCCGTTACGACACGGCCTCGCCGAAATCCCCCTCCCGCGACCGGCTGGTCCTCTCCAAGGGGCACGCCGCGCCCGTCCTGTACGCCGCGCTGGGGGAGAGCGGCTTCTTCCCGAAAGAGGAGTTCCACCGCCTGCGCAAAATCGGCAGCCTGCTGCAGGGCCACCCCTGCATCGCGATTCCCGGCGTGGACGCCACCACCGGCTCGCTTGGCCTGGGGCTTTCGCTGGGGACCGGCATGGCGATCGCCGCGAAGCGCCGGCAGCCCGGCGTCAGGGTCCATGTGATCCTGGGCGACGGGGAGCTCGACGAGGGACAGGTCTGGGAGGCCGCCATGGCGGCCCCGCGGTTCGCGCTCGACAACCTCGTCGCGATCATCGACCGCAACCGCTACCAGAACGACGGCGCCACCGAGGAGATCCTCCCGCTGGAGCCGCTGGCGGACAAATGGCGGGCGTTTCGCTGGAACGTGATCGAGATCGACGGGCACAACTTCGACGAGATCGACGAGGCGTTCTGCCGCGCCGACCGCACAAAGGGCGCGCCCACCCTTATCCTCGCGCACACGGTCAAGGGGAAGGGCGCCTCCTACCTGCTCGACCAGCCCCAGCTGCACTACACGCCTCCCACGGCGGAGCAGCTCGCCGGCGCGCTGAGGGAACTGGCGGATTAGGACGGGAAGGAACGCCCGGACAACCGGCGCGGCCCGTTTCCGTGACGGAAAAATGAGTTTTTTGTTGACCGCGTATCAAAAAGAAGTATAATAATGGGTAGAATTGCCTGTCGGTTTACGTTGCGCAGGCAAAACCGTGCGCCGCGTTTCGTTTCGCGGGAAAGGGGGATCGGTTGGGAATGCCGCAAGAGATGGATAGTTTCAGCATCCTGAAAACAAAGCTGCAGTTAATCCTTCCCTCGCTTCCCCGAAGTGAAAAGGCCGCAGCCACCTATCTGATCGAAAACCTGCACCGCATCGGGTCGTTGAACCTGAACACGATTTCCGCTGAAATCGACGCGAGCAGCGCCACGATCATCCGCCTGTGCAAGCACATGGGCTACAAGGGCTTTTTGGATTTCCGCAACAGCGTCCGGATGGCCGAGCGGCAGCCGGACGACCCCGGCTTCGCCACCCCGGTGGAGCAGGTCTCCGCGCGGGAGCTGATGCGTTCGGTGATCGACAAGAACAACGAGACGATGCTCAACACCCTCGCGCTGATCTCCGACCAGTATGAGCCCGCGGCGTACGCCCTGCGGAAGGCGAACATCATCATCATGTTTGGCAACGGCGACGCGATCATCCCCTGCCAGCTGATCAGTCTGAAGCTCATGAAGATCGGTAAGGCCTGCGTGGTGCTCAACGACCAGGACATGCAGGTGTTCTGCGCCTCCTCGATGCGGTTCGGGGACGTCGCGCTCGCGGTCTCCCACACCGGCCGGTCGAAGTCGGTCGTGGAGGCCATGCGCATCGCCCGCGAACGCGGCGCCATCACGATCGGCGTCACGGCGGCGGCCAAATCCCCCCTGCTGAAGCACTGCTCCTACGCGCTGCTGACCGGCACGGTCGACGACACCACCGCCGGGGACATCATCTCCCGGCGCATCGCCGAGCAGACGGTTTTGGAGACGCTCTACCTCTGTACCGTCGACAACAACGAGAAGGATATCGAGGAAGTGAAAAAGCAGGGCGCGAAGGTCATCGAGCAGATGACGAAGCTGTCGAACGAGGACAGCGAGGTGAAAGTCTGACAAGGCCGCGGGGCGGGTTTCCAACGGAAACCCGCCCCGCTTTTTTCGGCGCGGACCGGCCCGCCCTGGGGGAGGGCGGGAATAATCCGGCAGGAAAACGGGAATAATCCGGGAGTGGCGGAGTTGTAAACTTTTTTGGACGCGCCCCCGCGCCCTTGACAATCCTCTACCAAAGAGGTATAATTTTAATGAAAAGGTTAGCTATAGCTAACCAAATGGGGCGAATGGCGCCGTGTACCCCGCCGATCCGCTTTTCATTTTTACGACACGCACCTGAAATGTGAGAGGAGTCTTCTTTATGAAAACCATCGGTTCGATCATTTGCGATATCCACGGGCGGGAGATCATCGACTCGCGCGGGAACCCCACCGTGGAGGCGGTCGTAACGCTGGAGGACGGCAGCGCGGGCACCGCCGCGGTCCCCAGCGGCGCCTCCACCGGACAGTTCGAGGCGCTGGAGCTGCGCGACGGGGACGCGTCCCGCTTCGGCGGCAAGGGCGTGCGGAAGGCCGTCGGCAGCGTCAACAACGAGATTCGCGCGGCGCTCACCGGCATGGACGCAGCCCGCACCGCCGAGATCGACGCGGCGATGCTGGCGCTCGACGGCACCAGGGAAAAATCCCGCCTCGGCGCGAACGCCATACTGGCCGTTTCGCTGGCCTGCGCGCACGCGGCCGCGAACAGCCTCGGGCTGCCGCTCTACCGGTTTTTGGGCGGCGTCGCCGCCGACACGCTGCCGGTTCCGATGATGAACATCCTGAACGGCGGGGCCCACGCGGCCAACAGCATCGACGTGCAGGAGTTCATGATCATGCCGGTCGGCGCACCGGATTTCCGGGAGGGGCTACGCTGGTGCACCGAGGTGTTCCACAAGCTGGCCGCCATCCTCAAGGCGGAGGGCCACTCCACCGCGGTGGGCGACGAGGGCGGCTACGCGCCCAACCTCGAGAGCGACGAGGAGGCGATCCGCTACCTGCTCCGCGCGATCGAAGAGGCCGGGTACCGTCCGGGCGGCGATTTCGTCCTCGCCATGGACGCCGCGTCCAGCGAGTGGAAGAGCGAAAACGGCTACTTCCTCCCCAAGAGCCGGAAGCGGTTCACCACCGACGAGCTGATCGCCCACTGGAAATCCCTCGTTGACCAATACCCCATCCGCTCGATCGAGGACGCGCTCGACGAGGAGGACTGGGAGGGCTGGCGGAAGCTCACCGCCGAGCTGGGCGGCAGGGTGCAGCTCGTGGGCGACGACTTCTTCGTCACCAACACCGAGCGCCTCCAAAAGGGGATCGACCGCCGCTGCGCCAACTCGATCCTCATCAAGCTCAACCAGATCGGCTCCCTCACCGAGACGATCGACGCCATCAAGCTGGCCAAGCGGGCGGGCTACACCGCGATCGTCTCCCACCGCTCGGGCGAGACGGAGGACACCACGATCGCCGACCTCGCGGTCGCGCTGAACGCAGGCCAGATCAAGACCGGCGCGCCCAGCCGTACCGAACGCGTGGCGAAATACAACCGCCTGCTGCGCATCGAGGAGGAGCTGGGCGGCGCGGCCCGCTACCCCGGCCCCGGCTGCTTCTGAGCGGCAGGGAGCGGGCGGGCCCGAAGCAGGCCTCCTGACGTTTCAAAAGCCGCCGCCCGAAAGGGCGGCGGCTTTTTTGAGGGCGTGCGCCGTGGTTCACCAGCCGGACTCCAGGAGGGAAACGTTTTGCAGCCCGATCCGCCCGGAATATTCCCCGTCGGTATAGACGACGTCGGCGGTGAGCGGAAAGGTCACGGCGGAGGCGGGATAGGGGTAGTCCTTGCAGTAGGCGACGAGATCCGCCCGCAGGACGATGCGGCCGTCGTCCTGGAATTCGTACCGCATCAGCTCCCCCATGATGAGCCCGTAGCGCACCGTCTCATTCAGCTCGGGGAGCTCGGGGAGCGGCTGCGTGACCGTTTGATCCCGGTAGGAGAGGCTGAGGGAGCGCGCGCCGGGATCGCACCGGAGGGAGAGCTCGTCCTTCAGCAGGTCGTCGAAGTCGTCCGGGTCGAAGACGGTCGTCCCGCGGACCACGCCCGAATCGGGATTGTACTCCACCACGTAGAGGGAGCCGGCGGAGATGTAGGTGAGCCCGACCCCGGTGACCCACGTGTGGGTGATGACGACCTCCTCCTCACCGTCGGAATCGGCGTCCATGACCCGCATCTCCGGCAGGCCCATGCGCGGGGAGAGGCCCGGCCAGTCGGGATAGAGCTTGCTGGTCCCCCTGATGTTCAGCAGCATTCCGAATGGATGGGCGTAATAGAGGTAGGCCTCTTTTTCCGGTACGCCCGCGAGGAGCGGCAGCGGATATTCCCCGGACCACGCCGGCATGGCCCCGCCGCCGGGCCATTCCCCCGGCGCGTTCAGCGAATAGCGGTACCCGGACAGGGCCCCGGTCAGGGAGGCCTCGTCGACCGTGTAGGGGCAGTCGGCGCCCGTTTCCCCGAGGAGCGCGTGGAACCGCAGCGCCTCGCCCCGCAGGAAATCCCCAATGGCGGCGAACTGGTTGGCGGCGCTTTCCCCCTCGCCGGTCGCCATCAGCTTCATGCGGGCCTGCGTGAGGATATAGTCCCGGTCGAAGTCGATGTACAGGTAGAGGTTCGGGTCGATCCGTGAAAAGACCTCCTCCAGCTCCCAGTACCACTGGCGGGCGTAGAGATAGGCCATCGTTTCGCTTTCGGCCTCCTCCCCGAGGACCTCCCGCATGTGCGCGAAGGCCCCGTCGATGGGGTTTTCCTCCGCGCCGCCGTGTGGCGTCTCCTCCCCGGCGCCTGAAGACGCGGGGGGAGCGTCCGGTTCCGCCTGTGCCGCGCAGCCCGCGCCGCAGACGGCCAGCGAAAGGATGAGAATACCCGCCAGAAGAATCCGTTTCACCTGTTTTGCCCTCCGTCCGTCAAGATTCCGACACCCTCTATAACAGGTGCGCCGCACGGAAAGGGACAGCGGGGAAGCGGATTTTTTCCGGTCCGGTCAAACCGCCCCGGCCCCGGAGAGCTCCCCGGCCGCCGGTTCGCGGAAAAAGACGCGGACCGCGAGGATCGCGCGGAAGCCTCCGGCGAGCTTGCCGGCGATCATCGGGGCGGGCATATGGGGGCCGTGTCCGCCGTCCTGCGCCGTCCTCAAATCAGGTCCGCGCCCGTCACCGTCTCCAGCCCCATCGCAAGGGCCTGTTCGTACAGCTCCCGGTTCTTCCGGTTCATTTCGCCGTAGCCCGTGAGGCAGTTGACCACCCTGCCGCAGGCCTCCATCCGCCGCAGCGCGCGGCCATAGGCGTCCGCGCCGATCGGCTCGAAGGCCCGCTCCACGATCACCTCGCCCGCGAGGTCGCGGGCGAGGAGGCAGTCGGCGTCGTTTTCGTGCAGGACGCCGGCGGCGAAGGGGAGCCCCTTCTTTTGCAGCGCGCGGAAGACGGGGATGCCCGTCCCGCCGCCCGCGATGACGAAGAGCTGCGGCTCGCCCGCCGGGCGGGCCATCTCGAAGCTCCCGAAGAGGGGGTTGTAGCTTCCGCCCGCGAGCCCGTACAGCCCGGCGATCAGCTCCCGGTTGAAGATCTCCTGCGGGGGGCCGATGTGCGTGACCGTCTCCCCCTTGACGCACATGACCAGGTCGGAAACCTTCTGCGCGAGGTCGAGCTCGTGGAGCGACATGATCACGGTGATCCGCCGTTCCTTCGCCAGCTTCCGCAGGATGCCGAGCAGCTCGAGCTTGTAGCGCACGTCGAGGAAGGCGGTCGGCTCGTCGAGCACGATGACCCGGGGCTGCTGGCAGATCGCCCGCGCGAGCAGGACCCGCTGCCGCTGCCCGTCGCTGATCTCGGTGAAATCCTGCTCCCGCAGCGCCCAGACGTCCACCAGCTCCATGGCCTCGCGCACCAGGCGGCGGTCCTCCTCCGAAAGGATGCCCAGCATGCCCGTGTAGGGGTACCGCCCCGTCGCGGCGACCTCCCCGCAGGTCATCAGCTCGGTGCGGGGCTTTTCGGTGAGCACGACCGACACCAGGCGGGAGAGGTCGCCGCCGGTCATGCCGCCGACCGCGCGGCTTTCGAGGTAGACGGCCCCGCAGAGGGGCTTCAGGTAGTTTGTAATGCTCTTCAGAACGGTCGACTTGCCCGAGCCGTTCGGCCCGATCAGCGTGAGGATCCGGCCCCGGTCCAGCCGGATCTCGATGTCCCGGATGAGCGGGACGCCGTTATAGCCGACCGTCAGCCGTTCGGTCCGGAAGAAGGGTTCCGCCATCAGCCTTTCACCTTCTTCCTCAGCATGATCCCGATCACGACGGGCGCGCCGACCACGGCGGTCACCGAGCTGATGCTCAGCTCCATGGGCGCGAAAAGGGTCCGCGCCGCCAGATCGCACCCCAGGCAGAAGATGGCGCCGCCCAAAAAGCAGACGGGGATGACGAGCAGGGGCCGGGAGGTCTTCAAAAACGACCGCACCAGATGCGGCACGGCGATCCCCACAAAGGAGATCGGCCCGGCGAAGGCGGTGACGCAGGCGCTCAGCACGCTCGAGAGCAGCACCAGCACGACGCGGAACGCCCGGATGTTCACCCCCATGTTCTGCGCGTAGCTTTCGCCCAGCTGGTAGGCGCCGATCGGCTTGGAGAGCAGAAAGACGGCGGCCGAGGCGGCCAGAACGACGACCGCCATCACCCGCACGTCCTCCCACGAAGCGCCGGAAAAGCTGCCGCGGGACCAGTTGTGGAGGTTCACGATGCTGGCGTCGTCGGCGAAGGCGACGATGAAGTCGGT
The DNA here is from genome assembly GCF_030825285.1 of Anaerotruncus massiliensis (ex Togo et al. 2026). Taxonomy (NCBI): domain Bacteria; kingdom Bacillati; phylum Bacillota; class Clostridia; order Eubacteriales; family Oscillospiraceae; genus Anaerotruncus; species Anaerotruncus massiliensis (ex Togo et al. 2026). The sequence goes on along the minus strand of NZ_JAPJQF010000011.1, from coordinate 26,886 downwards.
GACCGCCGAGCAGATGTAGCCGATCATGACCCCGCTGACGATGAGCATCGACGACCGCCGGACCGCCCGCGCCATGAGCAGGACGAACCCCATCGAGAGCATCGCGCCCGCGAAGGCGGCGGCGATCATGGCGGCGGAGCCGACCGAGCGGTAGCGGCTGAGAGCCAGCACCATAAGGATGGCGACCGTCAGCTTGGCGCCGGACGAGATCCCCAGCACATAGGGGCCGGCGATCGGGTTGTTGAAGAAGGTCTGTAACAGGAACCCCGACAGCGAGAGCGCGCCGCCGAGCAGGACGCCCGCCGCGGCGCGGGGCAGCCGCACCTTCCAGATGATGCCGCGCGCCGTCTCGCCCCCCTCCCCGCGAAAGAGGATGCCGAGGATCTCCCGCACCCCCACGGACACGCTGCCGACGCCGATGTTCAGCAGCGCGAGCGCGACGAAGAGGGCGGCGAAAGCCGCGAGCACGACGCAGTACCGCAGGCGCCGCCGGGTCGTTTCCTCTCTCATTTTCATCCTCCTCCCGGCGCGGCGCGCCGTCATTGCAGCCGGTACAGGAAGCGCAGCCCGTCCGGGTCCTCCTCCGTGAGCATCCGGCGGATGTCGGAGATCATCAGGCCGAACTGGGTCGTCTCCTGGAAAAGGTTCTTTTCGGTGCACCAGACGTTGCCGTTCTGCACCGCCCGGAAGTCCCGGAGCAGCCCGTTCTTGTCGATAAGCTCGCCGAGCGAGGAGAGCTCCCCGCCGATCGTGCTGTTGTAGATGATGTAGTCCGCGTCCCTGGCCGCCGCGTAGAACTGTTCCATCTCAAGGGGCACCGTGCTGGTGGCGCTGGCGGGGTCCCCGAGGTCCTTGAAGACGTAGTTCCCCCCCGCGAGCTCGATCATCTTCGTCACATAGTCGCCGGACTTCCTGGCGACGGCGTAGCCCGACGAGCTGATGTAGAAAAACGCGACCGTCTTCCCGGTATTCTCCGCCCCGGCGGCCTCGTCCAGATAGGCGGCCTGCTCCGCGAAGAGCCGCTCGGCCTCGTCCTCCTTCCCGAGCAGCGCGCCGTAGAGCTTGATCCATTCGGTGCGCCCGAGGGGGTGAGGCTCGTAGCTCGACTGGTCGACCAGCACCGGGATGCCGAGCTCCTCCAGCTTTTCCCGCACCTCCGGGACGTGGTTGATCATTGTGGATTCCACGGCGAGGCCGCAGGAACTGGACAGGATGCGCTCAAAGTCGGGCGCGTTGTATTTCCCCGCGTAGAGGATCTCCCCCGCGTCCATCGCCGCCCGCGCGCCCGGGATATACCAGTCGCCCGCCTTCGTCCCCGAAAGCCGGATGCTGCCGAGCCCGTCGAGCGCGTCGAAGAGGCACATCGCCGAGGTGGCGACGAGGTAGATGTTTTCGACCGGCCGGCGAAGGACGGTGATCTCCCCGTCGATCCCCTCCGGGGCCTCGCGGCCCTGCGGGACGGTGAGGAAGCGGCTGCCGTCCGAAATGGTGATCAGCGTATAGCCGCCGGAATAGTAATCCACGCTGAAATTCTCCGCGTACCGCAGTTCCATGCTGCGCTCGGGCAGCCAGCCGTTGCCGAGCGCCCCCGGGCTCCCGGCGGCCGGGGCCCCGGCGCAGCCTGAAAGCGGGGAGAGGGCGAGCAGGAGGGCTGCGGCCAGGCAGGCCAGCCGCCGCTTCACTGGGACTCCGACGGCACGGCCGTCGCGGAATCGAAGCGCAGCGTATAGTCGACGTCGTGGGGCTCGCTCATCGCGATCGTCCGCGCGCTGACCGCCATGTCCGCGTCCAGAACGACAGGGATTTCAAAGGTGGAATTCCCGCCGGCGGAGAGGGGCTCGTAATCCGTCCCGTCCACCCGCATGGACTCGTAGTAGGGGCTGCTCCACACGATGACGGCCGTGGCCCTTCCGTCCGCGACCGTGACCGCCGCCGGGGACTCCACAGAGGCCCTGCCCGAGCCGCCCGACAGGGCCACGTCGACGAGGTACCGCCCGTCGGCGGGAAGCTTTCCCGGCGGGGCCGGCGAGACCGCCCCGGCGGGGAGCCCCGCGGAGTGGAAGACGAGGACCCGGTCGTACCACTTCTCCTTGCGGGTGCTCCACGCGGTGCAGTCGGTTTCCAGGTCGAGCGCGGCCACCGGGACCCGGTAGGCGTACCGGCCCTGATCGTCCTCGGTAAAATAGATGCAGTTGTCGTCCGTGTCGGCGAGCGCCTGCTCGCCGGTGCCCATATAGAGCTTTTCATAGCCCTTGCCGCCAAGCGTCAGCACCGCGGACATCTCCCCGTCCGCCACGGTGAGCTGTGCGTCGACGATCCGGAACATGGAGGAGCTTGAGGACACCTCGATCGGGTAGGTCCCCTCCTGAATCCGGTCGGCATAGACCGGCTCGGGGGCCTCCTCCCCGGGGCCTTCCCGCGCGTTTTCGGAGGCTTCCGGCTGGGAAGCGGGAGGCGCGCTCTCCGAGGACGCGGCCGGCGCGGACGCCGGGCTTTCGGCGCGCGGCGCCTCGGCCGCGCAGCCGGAAAAGAGGATGCAGGCCGCCAGCGCGGCCAGCAGAATCGTTCCAGTCTTTTTCATCGGGTGATACTCCTTTTTCGATCCCCCGGGTAAAGGCCGGGGAATTCCCTGCGATTGCTATTTTACCCGGAAGGCGGGCGCTTGTCAAAATCCGCCGGGCCGTCCCCAAAAATGAAAAACGCCAAAACCCGCGCCCGGCCGGTTTCGGCGTTTTTTTGGCGGGGCGCGGCAGGCCGCGCCCCGCCCGGCTGCGGGATTACTGCGCGATCAGCGCGCCCACATGCTCGACGAACATGTTTTGGATCTCCTCGTACTGGCCGAGGCCCCTGAGGACGCACTCGACCTCAAAGCCCGCCTGCTCAAAAGTGGTTTTCCACGAGCCCTCTTCGTCCCCCGCCATGTCGTTGTTGGCGTGGTCGCCCGCGACGATCATGAGCGGCAGCAGGACCACCTTTTTCGCGCCGGAATCCTGGACAAGCGCGAGGACGTCGTCCAGCGAGGGGGTGGCCTCGACGGTGCCGATGAAGTAGTTGCCGTAGCCCGCGGCGGTCAGGTGCTGCTGGAGCTTGGCATAGGTGGCGTTCGCCTCGTGCTCGGTGCCGTGGCCCATAAAGACCACCGCGGTGCCCTCGGCGTCATAGTCCTTTGTCTCGCCGGTGATGATCGAGACGACCTCGTCGTAATCCGCGTCGGAGACGAGCAGCGGACTGCCGACCTTGAAGCTGTCAAATTTGTCCGCGTAGGGGGTGACCTCCGCGACCACGTCGTCGTACTCGAAGCCGCTCATGACATGGGTGGGCTGTACCACGACCTCTTTGACGCCGTCGGAAACGAGCCGGTCCATCGCCTCGGTCACGTTGTCGATTGCGATGCCGTCGCGCTTTTTGAGCTTGTCGATGATGATCTGGCTCGTGAAGGCGCGGCGGACCTCATAGTCGGGATAGGCCGCCTGGAGCTTCTGCTCGATGCTGCCGATCGAAAGGTCGCGGTTGTCGTTATAGCTGGTGCCGAAGCTGGTCACGAGCAGGACCTTGTCGGCGGCCGCCGGGGCGGCCTCTTCGGGCGCGGGCTCCTCACCAGCGGAACTCGCGGGGGCGGCGGGGGCCTCGCTCTCGCCGGGTGCGGCCGCCGGGGCGCCGGAGCAGCCCGCGAACGCGAGCAGGCCGAGCGACAGGGACAGGATCAAAGCCAGGGTCCTTTTAGCGCGCATGTTCATTTTTATTTCTCCTTCTCATTGCGGTTTCCCAATTGAAGCCCGGAGGGGTCCCCGGGCAAAACGGGTCGAAAAAACGTCCGCGGCCAACCCGCGGACGTTTCTTCCAACACAAAGACAAGACATACCCGGAGCAAAAACGGCCGGCATGCCTCAAATCCTGTCCAGAACCCCGGTAGTCCGCGGGGCTGCACGCGCCGCGCACTCCGCGCGGCAGGGGGACAGGCAAGTATTCTGACTGATCACCCGCGTCCGGTCCGGACGCAGGGGCCGGCGCCTTCCCGGAATCTTTTCCAGTGGCGTCCGCCGGCCCGGCGGTGAAACACAGCAACGGCCTTGCGTGGGAATCGCACCCAGCTTCCATAACCTGTCTCCACTATGAAGTTGATGTCAGTATAGCACCGGGGGATTCCGTTTGTCAATCCGCCTATCCGCGCAAAAAGGCCGGGCCGGCGGGACCTGTCCCGCCGGCCCGGCAGTAGCGGCTGTTCGTCAGTCGCCGCAGAGGGTTTTCAGCGCGGGGTATACCCGCAGGTAGCGGGGATAGACCCGGTTATACCGCTCGACGTTTGCGGGGACCGGGTCGTAGCGCAAGCAGTTGTCCGAGCCCTGCAGGGTGTCGGTGAATTCGGTGTAGTCCCCGATCTCCCCCTGCGCGACCAGCACCGACGCCGCGATGGCGACCGCGGGCAGGTAGTCGGAGTTCCGGTAGACGTGCACGGGATGCCCCAGCACGTCCGCGAGGATCTGGCACCAGACGGGGGTGCGGGCGCCGCCGCCGATCAGGGAGATTTTACCGGGGACCCGCCCGATGCTCTCGATCCCCTGCCGGATGGAGAAGGCGACCCCCTCCAGCGCGCTGCGCGCGAGATCCTGCTTGGTGGTCTCGGGGGTGACGCCCACATAGCCGCCCCGGATTTGGGTGTCCACGACGGGGAACCGCTCCCCCACGAGATAGGGCAGGAACATCGTCCCGTGGCTGCCCGCCTCGCTCTCTTCCAGCAGCCGGTCCACATAGTCGTATTTCCCCTGCTCGCTGGGCGCGAGGGCCCGGCTGACCCACTTGTGCACGTTGCCCGCGTTGAAGAAGGGGACCACGTTGATATAGACGCCCTCCGGCATGGCCGCGAGGTTGAAGACGTCGCCCTTGGGCAGCACGTCGTCCGAGACGCAGGCCACCCAGCCGGAGGTGCCGAGATTGATGTTGAATTCGCCGTCGGCGGAGATGCCGCTGGCGAGCGTCGTGGCGCCCGCGTCGCCGGTGCCGGTGTAGACCGGCGTGCCGGGCAGGTACCCCGTCTCCGCCGCCGCCCCGGGCGTCACCGCGCCCGCCTGCTCGTGGGCGTAGCGCAGCCGCGGGAGCTTTCCGGAATCCAGCCCGGCCGCCTCCATCCAGGCGGTGTTCCAGCGCTTTTCATGGATGTCCATGAGCCCCGCGGTGGCCGATGCGGTCACGTCGCTGACGAATTCGCCCGTCAGCCGCGCGATGCAGTAGTCCTTGGAGCTGATGAGCACCTTTTCGGCCGCCCGGTAGGCGCCGGGGTTCTGCTCCTTGAGCCAGAGCAGCTTTGGGAAGGGGAGGGAGCCGTCGAACTGGTTGCCGGTGCTCCGGACGAGCTCCTCCCGGCCGATCAGCGCGGCGAGCCGCTCGGCCTCCGCCCCGGCGCGCCCGTCGGAATAGAGGATCGCGTTGCAGGTGGGGCGCAGGTCCCCGTCCACGGGGATGAGGTCCTGCATCTGCCCGCTCATGACGATCCCGCGCACATCGCCGGGGGAGATCCCCCCCGCGAAGAAGGCGCGGGAGATCTCGCGGACCGCCGCGTACCAGGAGAGGGGGTCCTGCTCCCGCCGGCCCCCCTCGGAAAAGGTCTCGATCTCCACGCTCTTTTCACAGGCGCAGGCGTTGTCCTCCGAGAGGAGGACCCCCTTTACCGCCGTGGTGCCAATGTCGAAGGTTGCGATATACCGCATCGAATTCCTCCCGCTCTTGCCGCCGCCTTGAGCTCCTTTACAAAGGCGTAAAGCGCCTCGGGCGACTCGTTGAGTTTTTTCATCAGGGCGGTGCCGACGATGGCCCCGTCGAAGCCCGCCGACAGAAGCTCCGCGACCCGCTGGGGGGTGCTGATGCCGAAGCCGGCGAACGCCCGGACGTGGGGATGGGTGTGGGCCCGGGAAAGGGGCCCGCCGAAATCCTCCGCCAGCACCGGCATTCCGGTGCGGCCCGCGTAGAGCTGCTGGTAGATCAATGAAAACCGGTCGAAGCAGTCCTCCAGCTCCCGCGCGGACATCTCGGGATTGGTGAAGCCGAGCACGTCGGTCCCGAGCGGCGCCAGCTCCCCGGCGAGGCTGTACCGCTCCTCCGGCGTCATGTCGGGGATGACGAAGGCGTCCGCAAGGTCGGCCTCCGCCATGGCGCGGCAGACGCCCGACGGCAGAAGGTCGTCGCGGTACCCCATCACCCAGATCGGGCATTCCACGGCGCCGCGCAGCGCCCTCCAGTAGCCGAGGTCGCGGCAGATCGAATGATCCGCGAGGGTGTGCGCGTGCTGGATGACCTCCCCGTCCGAGCTCGGGTCGGCGGCGGGGAAGCCCACCTCGAGGATGTCGAGCCCCGTCCTTTCACATTCCGCGGCGGTTTCCAGGAAACGCTCCCGGTCGGGGTAGCCGGCCAGCAGGTAGCCCACCAGCAGGCCGGGGCGGCCCACCGCCGCGAGGTTGCGCGGATTGACGATCTCCCTCACTTGGCATCACCGCGCCCAATCTTCTGAACCACGACCGCCAGAATGATGATGCAGCCGGTCAGCAGGTCCTGCATGAAGGTGGGGACCTGCAAAATGGTCAGGCCGTTGGCGAGCACGCCGAGGATCGCGGCGCCCACGAAGGTGCCCCAGATGTTGGGCACGCCCTCGCGGAAGACGGTGCGCCCGAGGAAGGCGGCGGCGTAGGACTGCAAAAACAGCCCGTCCCCGCCGGTCGGGTGCGCCGAGCCCAGCCGGGAGGCCATCAGCACGCCGGTGAGGGCGGCCAGCGAGGCGCACAGGGCGAAGGCGAGGTTCTTATACTTCTTGACGTTGATGCCGGACACCTGGGAGGCCGCCTCGTTGCCGCCGATGGCGTAGAGCTTGCGGCCGAAGGCGGTGTGGCGCATCACAAACCAGAAGACCACCGTGAGCAGAAGCATGATGATCGAGAGGATGGGCGCGCCGAGCACCGTTTTGGTGCCGACGTAGGTGAAGCTCTTGGGGATGTCCTGGAAGACGGTCGCGCCCCCGGTGAACCAGAAGGTGAAGCCGCCCAGGATGGTGCTCATCGCGAGCGTGGTGATGAAGGAGAGCACCCGGAACTTGGTGACGATCCAGCCGTTCACGAAGCCGATGGCAAAGCAGATGACCACCGGTGCGATGAAGCAGAGGAAGATCGGCGCGCCCGCCACCGCCATCTTGGCGCCGATGACGCCGCCGAGGCTCGCCAGGGCGCCGACCGAGAGGTCGAACTCCTCGACCGACATCACGAGGGTGGCGCCCAGCGCGATGATGACCAGCAGCGAAATCTGCCGGGTGATGTTGACGAGGTTGCCCATCGTGAAGAAGGCGTCCGGGCGCATGACGCTGAATACAATGACGATCAGAATGCCCGCAAAGATCGTGCCATACGCCCTGAGCAGTTCTGAAACGCCTGCTTTCTGTTTCATATTGATTCCTCCCTGCTTAGTTTGCATAGCAGCATGCGAGCACCTGCTCGGCCGTCAGGCCGTCGTTGACGAAGCGTTCCTTCGTCCTGCCGCCCGCCATGACCTGCACGTTGTCCGTCGCCTCCAGCACCTCCTTGAGGTCGGAGGAGACAAAGACGACCGCGCTGCCCGCGTCCGCGAGCCGGCGCAGGAGCTTGTGGATCTCGGCGCGGGTTTTGACGTCCACCGCCTGGGTGGGCTCGTCGCAGAGCAGCACCTTGGGCCGGGACATCAGCGCCTTGGCAAAGACCACCTTCTGCTGGTTGCCGCCCGAAAGCTGTAGGACCGTCTGGTTGGGGCCCTCCGTCTTGATCGAGAGGGCCTCGATCTTCTCCCGCGTGTCGGAGAGCTCCTTGCGCTCGTTCACCACGCCGAAGCGCGCGTAGCTGTCGATGGTGGAGAGCACGGTGTTCTGCTTGACGCTCAAGGACCCCACCAGCGCCTTGCCGCGCCGGTCCTCGCAGATGAGGACCATGCCGTTTTTGATCGAGCCGCCGGGGGAGGGGCGCGCGACCTGCCTGCCGCAGAGGGTCACGCTGCCCTTTTCCGCCGGGCGGTAGCCGTAGATGCATTCGAGCAGCTCGGTGCGGCCGCTGCCGCCGAGCCCGAACACCCCGAGGATCTCTCCGGCGCGCACCGTGAGGCTCGCGTCCTTGACGATCCCGTCGCGGGAGGCGATGTGCTCCGCGTCGAGCAGGACCTCCCCGTACTTGCGGGAGACGGTGAGCGTTTCGCTCACCCAGTTGTCGGTCATCATCGAGATGATGGCGTCCTTGTCCACGTCCGCCGTCCTGACGGTGCCGGCCGACTGGCCGTTCTTGAAGACGGTGATCCGGTCGGTGAGGCGGAAGATCTCGTCCATCCGGTGGGTGACGTAGAGGATGGCGGTGCCCCGGGCCTTGAGCTTGCCGATCGTCTCGAAGAGCATCTCCGCCTCCTTGTCGGTGAGGGAGGCGGTGGGCTCGTCGAGGATGAGCAGCCGGCACTCGGTCATCATGGCGCGGACGATCTCCAGCAGGGTGCGCTGGGGCGGGGAGAGCGCGGAGGCGGGGAGGCTGAGGTCGATCTCGACCTTCAGCTCCCGCATGACCGCCTCCACCCGCGCCTTCATCTTCGCCCAGTCGACGGCAAAGCCCGCTTTTTTCTCATAGTCCATCCCCAGGTAGACGTTCTCCACCCCGCTGAAGGCGGGGATGAGGTTGCGGTCCTGGTGGATGACGTTGATGCCGATGTCCCGGCTCTGGCGCGGGTTTTCAATCCGCACCGGGCTGCCGTTCCACCACACCTCGCCGCTGTCGAGGCTGTAGACGCCCGTGAGGATTTTGATCAGCGTGGATTTGCCCGCGCCGTTCTCCCCCACGAGGCCGTGGATCTCCCCCTCGGCGATTTCAAAGTCGATATCCTTCAGCGCATACATGCCGCCGAACTGTTTACAAAGTTTCTTCGTCTGCAAAAGCATTCCGTTCACTCCCGGCGAAACGATTTAGAAGCCTTATTCCTTGGTGATCAGGGTCGCGGGAGCGTAGCGGTCGCCCTTTTCGATCTCTTCGCCGTTGAAGAGCTTCACCAGTTCGTCCACGACGATCTGGGACATGCCCTCGAAGTTCTGCTCGACCGTGGCCTTGAGGTTGCTGCCCTCGTTGATCAGCTCGACCGCCTGGCTGTTGCCGTCCACGCCGGTGACGATGACCTCGTCGCGGCCCGCGTCCATGAGCGCCTGGGTGGCGCCGATGGCCGGCTCATCCCATCCGCACCACACCGCGGTGACGGAGTCCTTGGCGGAATTCGAGAGGATGAGGTTTTCCATGATCTTGCGGGAGTTTTCGATCGGGCCGGGGACCTCGACGTGCTGCTCGGTGATCAGGGTGATGTCGGGGTAATCCTTAATCATGTCGTCGAACGCCTCGCAGCGCTTCACAACGCCCGGATGCGGACGGTGGGTCAGCGCGATGACGGTGCCCTTGCCGCCCATCAGGTCCTCAAAGAGGTATTTGGTGATCAACTGGCCCATCGCGTAGTTGTCGCTGGTGGCGTTGATCATCATGCCCTCCATGTAGCCGCTGTCGCAGCCGAAGACGGGCACGCCCGCGTCAAAGGCGGTCTGGAGCTGGGGGGCGATCTGTCCGGGGTCGCAGCTCACGATGACGATCGCGTCCGCCTTGGCGGAGACGCTGTCCTCGATGCGGCTGGCCAGCTGGCCGAAGTCGCCCTTGGTGTCGACGAGGGTGACCTCCATGCCCTCCTTCTCCATGCCGGCCTTCATCATCTCGCACATCTGGTTGGTGGTCACCGAGCTGAGGTTGGCGGTGAGGATGGAGATTTTCTTGCCGGCGGCGCCGGCCGCGGCGGGCTCGGCGGCGTCGCCGCTTTCCGCGGGCGCGGACTGGGACGCGGGCGCGGGGGTGGAGGACGGCTCGGCGGAACCGCCGCATGCCGCCAGGGAGAGCGCCAGGATGCCTGCCAAGAGAACTGCCAATAGCTTTTTCATTTCATTTCCTCCTGTACTGATCAATCTTCAGGTTCTTCTATGGTTGCACGGGCGGTTTCCAAATCGGTGATGAACACGTCGATGTAACCGCTCGAAAGTGCCGCTCGGATGGAGGCCACCTTGCTGCGCCCGATGGCCAGCGCGATCGTCCGGCAGCGGTCGAGCTGCCCCAGGGTCTGGCCGATCGAGCGTTCGCACAGCTCAAGGTCGAGCACCCGCCCCCGCCGGTCGAGGTAGGAGGTGCAGACCGAGGCGACCGCGCCCTCCGCCTTCAGCCGTTCGATGTCCCGGGCGCTCAGCGCGCCGCTTTGGGCGGTGGTGGAGCGCAGGTCGATCTGGCCGATCCCGACGATCGCGGCGTCGCATTTCGCGCCCTTTTCGAGAACGGCGGCGATGTCCGGCTCCCTTACGAGCATATCCCGCGACTCCCGGCTCTGCACGATGACGGGCGCGTTGAGGATGTAGCAGCTGCCGCCGGAGCACTCCGCGAGCCGCTGGGCGATGGCGTTGGCGTGCCAGTTGACGCTTCCCGACCCGATGCCGCCCACGAGGGGGACGCACTCGAGCCCGCGCCGCTCGAGCCTGCCGATCGACCAGACCACGCGGCTGATCGTCTGCCCGCTCATGACGCCGACGCACTCCCCGTCGGCGATGTACGCGTCGAGGTACTCCGCCGCCATCCGCCCGAAGGTCTCGGGGCTGCCGTCCCGGGTGTCGAGCACGAGGGCGTCCTTCAGCCGGTAGCGCCCGGCCAGCGCGCGGCCCAGGTTGGTCTCGTCCTCGAAGGGGTTGTTGATCTTGATCGAGACGATGTTTTTCGACCGCGCGCAGGTCAGCATCCGGCTGATCTGCGGGCGGGAGATCCCCATCAGGGCGGAGATCTCCTTCTGGCTGAGGTTCTCCTCGTAATAGAGGCGGCAGACCTTTACCATCATGCGCAGGTTGTCAGTGATTGCCATAACCTCACCTCGCTTGAACATCTGTTCCAATCCTGAAATTGAGTTCACATGCATCGTATCACCCTTTTTCCGCGATGTAAATACTTTTCGGGCGATTCCCTCCGGAAATTACTTTCAAATCCAACAAGGTACACAAGCGCGTTTTTTCCGGATTGTACATTCTATCATCATTGAAATTTATTTCAAAAGCGCCGTTTCGACGCCCCGCCCCGCACGGGGTGTCCCGCCGGGCGCTCCGGACGGGTTTTATAGGCAGCGGGAGGAACCGGCCCGCGGGCAAATGAGGTTGCCTTCAGCGGTTCGATGCGGTAAAATAGGAAGCAGAGAGGGGGCGTCGGCATGGATCTGGAACGGATGCGGGTGATCTACAACTGTTTCATCGCGGGCGGCTTCGTGGTGCCCGTCCTGGACGTGCTCGTGGGGGCGATCGGCGGCGCGCTCGACCTGGGCGCGGACGCGGACGTCGGCGCCGACGCCTCAATGGACCTGGATGCCGGGCTCGACGCGGATGCGGACTTCGACGTGGACCTCGACACGGACGTGGATTTGGACGCGGACATGGACCTCGACGCGGATCTCGATATGGACGCGGACCTCTCCGCCGAAGCGCCCGCGGGCGCGGAAGGCGCGCATGTGTCCGCCGCGGGGCGCGCCCACGCGCCCGTCATCATCAACCTGATGACCCTTTCCCTGACCGCGGTGGTGTTCGGCGCGGTGGGCAGGCTCTGCCTGACCAGGCTGCCGCCCGCCGCGGGGCTGGCCGTGTCCGCCGCCTCGGGGCTGCTGGCGGGCTGGCTGCTCGGCCGCTTCGTGATTCTCCCGCTCAAGCGCAACCGCTCTTACGCGGCGGGCATCCGGGAGATCAAGGGGCAGGAGGGCGTCGTGACGCTCGAGCTGCGGGACGACTTCGTGGGGACGATCCGGGTGCACAGCGCGTCCGGGAGCCTCGTTTCCTACGACGCGCGCCCGGCGGAGGGGATCGCGCGGATCCCCGTGGGGCAGGCCGTAACCGTTGTGGAGGTCGATCCGGAAAGGATGGTGTGTATCGCGGCTCCACTGGAAGATAAACAAGAGTCATAGGGGAGGTAACGTGTATGGAGTATCTGATTACAATCGGAATTGTGGCGGCGGCCGTGGTTTTGATCCTGATCTGTATCCTGTCGACCTGGAAGAAGGTTCCGGCGGATAAGGCGGCGATCGTCACCGGCCTGGGGAAGGCCAAGGTCATCACCGGCGGCGGCGTCATCGTGATCCCCGTCATGCAGCGGATCGACTATGTGACGCTGGAGAACATGAGCTTCGACGTGAACATGCAGGGCACCCTGACCGCCGACGCCGTCCCGATCGAAGCCAACGGCACGGTGGTCGTCAAGATCAAGAACGACGAGACGATGATCCGTTCGGCCGTCGAGCAGTTCAACTGCGGGCGCGAGGCGGAGACCCGCCAGCACATCGTGGACACCGCGCGCGACGTCTGCGAGGGCCGCCTGCGCGAGATCATCGCGGATATGACCGCGGAACAGCTCTACAAGGACCGCAAGACCTTTTCCGAGCGGGTCAAGGAGGTCGCGGAGGAGCAGCTCAAGGAGCTGGGGCTGGAGCTCAAATCCTTCACGATCAAGGGCATCGGGGACCAGAACGGATACTTCGAGGCGCTGAGCAAGCCGCAGATCGCGGCGGTCAAGCGGGACGCGGAGATCGCGCAGGCCGAGGCGATCAAGGAGAGCATGATCAAGACCTCCGAGGCCAAGCGCGCGGGCGAGCAGGCCCGTCTGGAGGCGGAGGCCCGCGTGGCCGAGGCCAAAAAGGACGCGGACATCAAAAAGCTCAACTACGAGCGGGAGCGCCAGACCACCCAGGCGATTTCCGACGCGGCGTACAGCATCCAGCAGAACGTCACCCTGAAGGACATCACCAACACCGAAATGGACGCCAACGTCCTCAAGGAGCAGCGCGCCAAGGAGGTCCGCGAGGCGGAGATCCAGATCCTGATCGCGGCGGAGCAGAAGAACATCGACCTTGCCAAGCGCAAGGCGGAGCGCAAGGAAGCCGAGCTGCTCGAAACGATGGTGAAGCCCTCCGAGGCGGAGAAGCAGAAGGCCCAGCTCGCCGCGGAAGCGCAGAAGATCGCGGCGATCCTGCGCGCGGAGGCCGAGGCGGAGGCCAAGCGCCTCGATGCGGCGGCGCGGGCGGACGCGATGAAGCTCGACGCCGAGGCGCAGGCCGCGGCGAAGAAGATGGACGCGGCGGCGCAGGCGGAGCGCATCAAGCAGGAGGGCGTCGCGCAGGCGGAGATCACCGAAAAGCAGGGCCTCGCGCAGGCCGAGGCGGTCAAGCAGCTGGGCCTCGCGGAGGCCGAGGCGCTTGAGAAGAAGGCCGAGGCGCTGGCCAAGATGAACGACGCGGGCAAGCTGCAGATGGTCATTGAAAAGCTGCCGGAGATCGCCCGCGCGGTCGCGGAGCCGATGGCGAAGATCGGCAACATCACGATCATCGGCGGCGGCTCGGAAAACGGGGACGGCGCCGGCGCGGCGGACGTGGCCCGCTATACGGTGGGCGCGCTCAAGGCGGTCAACGAGGCGCTCAAGGACACGATCGGCTTCGACATGACCGAGGTCATGCGCGCCAACACCTTCGAGGCCAGGACCACCCGCAACGTCCATATGGATATGGACGTCTCCCGGAACGAACCGGAAGGCCCCGCGGACACTCCGAAAAAATAAGCGCGTAAGCGCGCCGAACGCCCCCCTGCCGCGGCAGGGGGGCGTTTTTCGGTTTGCCCCGCGTGGAGGCGGGGTACGCGCGCGAGGCAAAGTTTTTATTGACATATGCCGGATATTGCGCTATAATAACTGACATATACCGGAAACGTCGGGAGGCGATCGGATGCCGCGGCCAACAAAATGCAGGCGTATCTGCGAACTGCCCAGGCGGGAACGGTTCGGGCCGCTGGACGGCCCGCCGGAGGACGCCGTGGAGATGACGGTGGATGAATACGAGGTCATCCGCCTGATCGACCTGCTCGATTACACGCAGGAGGAGTGCGCCGCGCAGATCGGCGTCGCGCGCACCACCGTCCAGACGGTTTACGACCGGGCGCGCGGGAAGCTGGCCGACGCGCTCGTCAACGGCAGGATGCTGACGATCCGGGGCGGGGAGTACGCGCTCTGCGCCCACGCGGACCACTGCTGCGGCAGGAATTGTAAAAAACGGTGCTGTGAAAAACGGCGCTGCCAATTATTAGATGGGGGTCATTACGATGAAAATTGCGGTCACTTATGAAAACGGACAGGTCTTCCAGCACTTCGGACACACCGGGCAGTTCAAGGTGTACGAGGTCGCGGACGGCAAAGTCGTCTCCTCCGCCGTCCTGCCCACGAACGGCAGCGGCCACGGCGCGCTGGCGGGCTTTCTGCGGGAGCGCGGCGTGGATACGCTGATCTGCGGCGGCATCGGCGGCGGCGCGCGCACCGCGCTGGCCGAAGCGGGCATCACCCTCTATCCGGGCGCCTCGGGGGAGGCGGACGCACAGGTCGCGGCGCTGCTGGCGGGCAGCCTGTCCTACGATCCGGACACCGTCTGCGCCCACCACGAGGGCCATGGTGAGGGGCACGACTGCGGGAGCCACTCCTGCGGCCACTGACGGCGCGCACGCGCTGAGATTTTAAAGGTTTCGCCCGCCTTTTTCAAAAGGCGGCGGGCCCGCGGGGCGGCGCCTCGAGGCGTCCGCCGCCCGTTGCGGCGGCGTGAAGGGACCGGCGGACGCGACGCGTCCGCCGGTCCTCTTTCTTTCCGCGCGGAGGAAGGGGCTTGCGTGCGGTGCGCGGATGTAGTAAACTGAACAGGATAGTAAGAATATCCGGGCCAGCCCCGGCTTTGATGGAGGTCATTATGGTTACGATTCAGATGGAAAACGGCAAGGAGATCAAAATCGAGCTCTACCCCGACGTGGCGCCCGCCACGGTGGAGAACTTCGTGAACCTTGTCAAGGACGGCTTTTATGACGGGCTCATCTTCCACCGCGTCATCCCCGGCTTCATGATCCAGGGCGGCTGCCCGCAGGGCACCGGCATGGGCGGCCCCGGCCATACGATCAAGGGCGAATTCGCCGCCAACGGCGTAAAGAACGACCTCAAGCACACCCGCGGCGTCCTTTCGATGGCGCGTTCGGGCAACCCGAATTCGGCGGGCTCCCAGTTCTTCATCATGCACGCCGACGCGCCCCACCTCGACGGGCAGTACGCCGCGTTCGGCAAGGTGATCGAGGGCATGGACGTCGTGGATGAGATCGCCGCTGTCCCGACCGACTACTCCGACCGGCCCAAGAAGGTCCAGCGGATGGCAAAGGTCACCTATACCGAGGACTAAGCGGGTGGAAATCCAGGCCGCCCGCCGCGATTACCTGTGGTGCGGGCTTTCCCTGCTTCTCCTGCTCGGCATGCAGCTGGTGGCGGGCGTGTTGATCGCCCTTCTGATGCTTTTCGCCTCCCTTCCGCAGGAGCTCTTCATGCCGGTCACGCTGGTGGTCTCCACCGTGGTGGGGGACCTGCCGCCCATCCTGCTTCTTTCGCGCATGGTCGGCATCCCGCTGAAGAGCCTATTCACGGGGGAGCACCACCTTGAAAAGTGGGTGGGTCCCGGCTTCCTCATGATGGTCGGCGCCAGCTTTGCGAGCGGCTACCTGGCCGTGGCCGTCGAGGCTCTGCTTTCGGCGGCCGGCATCGAGCTCTGGTCGCCCGAGCTCACCCTGCCCTTCGACCTGCCCGGCTGCGTGCTCATGCTGCTGGCGGTTTCCGTTCTGGCCCCGCTGCTGGAGGAGCTCCTCTTCCGGGGATTGCTGCTGCGCACCTTCACGCGGTACGGCCCGCGGTTTGCTATCTTCGCCTCCGCGATGCTCTTTGCCTTTACGCACGGCAACCTGACGCAGGGAGTCGGCACCTTCTTTATGGGCATCCTCCTCGCGGTCATCGCCCAGCGGGCCGGCTCCGTCCTGCCCACCGTGATGATCCACATGTTCTATAACACCTTTGCCATGCTCATCAACACGGCGGTCGAGCTGCCGAACGAGGTGGCGGTGGCCGCCGCAAACGGATTTTTTGTAATCTTTGGCCTCGTGTGCGTCGGCTATCTGGTGGTGCGCTACCTCAAGCGCCGGCCCGTGTTCCCGCCGAAATGCCCCGAGTCGAAGCCGTTCGGCTTCCGCAGGCTCTTGCGGTCGTGGCCGGTGGACGTCTTTTTGGCACTCTGCTTTCTGATGGCCTTGGTGCCGGCCCAGATGCACTAGAAAAAGCCCCGGACGGAATCATTCCGTCCGGGGCTTTTTGGCGGGGCGCGGCGCTCCCGCGGGCTTGGCGGAAAACGACGCGCCTCCGGCGCGTCCGCGCGCGAAGCGCGCGCGTGCGGTCCCGCCGCACGGTTTTCCGCCCGCCGCGCGGGGAGCTTCTTTCTTTTCTCTTGCAAAAGAAAGAAGCAAAGAAAATGCGCCCGGAGGAGCGGAGCGTTCCGCGCCTGCGGGCGCGGCGCGGGGCGCTGCCCCGCGGCCCCGCAGCTTTTGAAAAAGCTGGCAAAACGTTTGGTTTGGGGACGAAGTTTCACGGGCGGCGGGCGTGGGGGCGCTGGGGGCGCGCCTGAACCCAAAGCTTTGAAGGGATCCCGGGGAAACTTTCTCGAAAGCTTCCCCGGGTTATTTCGTCATCGTTCCCTCGGGCGTCTCCAGAAGCAGCAGAATCTGTTCCTCCGCGCCGGTGGAGGCGTTGACATAGACGAGGATTTTCTGCGCGTCGTCGCCTTCGCCCGCGCGGGTCTGGAACTCATAGGTGAGCACCTCGTTCTGTCCGCTGGTGGGGATGAGCGCGAGCCGCTCGGAGAGCACGGTCAGCGAGGGACTCACCGATTGGAGGGCCTCCTCGGCGGTGATGGCGGGCTCGCCCAGGGCGCGGTCGCGGTGGTTGTTGATATAGCCGCGCGCATCGTAAAAGACGATGCTGCCGTCGTCGAGCGCGACGCCGACCTTGATGAGGTCGGTGTAGAGGATGACGTTGCCGCTCGTCGCGGCGTAGTTGATCGTGCAGACGCCGTCCGCCTTCTCATAGTAGGTGGCGCGCATGTCCTCATAGCCGAGCGAGGTGAGGTAATCCTCCCCGAAACGGAAGATCGCGTCGTTGCGCAGGCGTTCCTCGCCGATTTCGCGGCCGTTGATCAGGTAGGTGACGAGCCCGCCCGCCTTGGTCACGCCGATGCTCAGATTTTCCGCCTTGAAGGTGTAGGAGGGCATGTTGGAATTTTCGTCGTCCGCGCGGGCGAGGTCCCCGGGGTTGAGGCGGGCGGCCGAAGCCGCGGCCTGCTGCGCCGCGTCGGGGGTGACGGTCGGGCGCCCATAGGTGAGGCGGGGCCGCCGGGTGAGCAGGTGGTCGGAGAAGGGCCCGTCATAGATGAGGGTGGGATATCCGGTCATCGTCTGCTCCACGTCCTCAAACCCGGCGGATACGCCCGCGGGCCGGGTGCCCTCGGTGTCGTCGCCGCCGTCATGACGCGTGGTGCGCAGGGCAGTCACGTCGATGCGGCCGTCCCGCACCTGCCGCTCGACCCCGCCGACATAGTCGTTGAGCTTGGCGGCGTATTCGCGCAGCGCCTCCGCGTTCTGCCGGTCCTCCTCGGAGAGCTGCGCGCCGGCCGCCACTTTTTTGGAGAGCGCCATCGCGTAATCGCCCACCTGCGAAAGGAACTTATAGGTGTTGTCCATGTGCAGGTCGCTCACCGGCAGGGAGGAGAGGGCGGATTTCGCGCCGCCGCTCTCCCGCCAGATGCGCGCGGACATCTGGGAAAGCTGCGTGGGGGTGCCGACATACTGGCCCTTTTCCAGGTCGGCGGAGATGTTCGCGAGATAGCTCGACAGCTCGCCGAGCGCGCGGGCATAGGTGTTCTCGAGCTGGAGGCGGTAGTCGCGCGCGGCGGCGTGCTGCTGCACGGCGATGCCGGCGGCGACCAGCAGGACGGCGGCCAAAAAGCTGATGATGCGGATGAGGGCTCGTTTGGAGAGGGCGACGTTCATGAAGGTACCTCCCGGAAAAATTGTTGAAATTCGGATATACACCCTGTTATTTTGTGAACAAATATTGAAAATATGAGAATTTTGGTGGACATTCGTTGAAAAAAAAGCGGAATTGCGCTATACTAAAACGGATAATAGGGCGGTATGCGCCTTGGCAGAGATGGGAGCAGGGGATTGATGGAAGAAAAAACGGCATATCTGGATAACGCGGCGACCACGCGCGCCTGTCCGGCGGCGGTGGAAGCGGCGGCGCGGATGATGCGGGACTGCTTTGGGAATCCCTCCTCCCTGCACGCAATGGGGCTTGCCTCGGCGCGGGAGATGGCTGCGGCGCGGGAGGCGGTCGCGGCGCTGCTGGGGTGTCAGGCCGAGTGCGTGACCTTCACCTCGGGGGGCAGCGAGGCCAACAACCTCGCGGTCTTCGGCGGCGCGGCGGCGCGCGCGCGGCGCGGGAAAAAGCTCGTCACGACGGCGGCGGAGCACTCCTCCGTCTCGGAGGCGATGCGGCGGCTCGAGTCGGAGGGCTGGGAGGTCGCGTACGTGAAGCCCGGCCCGGATGGGAAGCTCGACGCCGGGGCGTTCGCCGACGCGGTCGACGAACGCACGGCGCTCGTCAGCATGATGCTCGTCAACAACGAGACGGGCGCAATCTTCCCGGTGGCGGAAGCCGCGAAGCGCATCCGCCGCAAAAACCCCGAGACGCTCATCCACTGCGACGGGGTGCAGGCGTTAGGCAAGCTGCCGCTGCGCGTCTCCCGCATGGAGATCGACCTGATGAGCGTGAGCGGGCATAAAATCTGCGGACCCAAGGGGGCCGGGGCCCTCTATATTCGCCGCGGCGTGCGCGTCCTGCCGCAGATCTGCGGCGGCGGGCAGGAACGGGGGCTGCGCTCGGGCACCGAGAACCTCCCGGCGATCGCCGGGTTCGGCGCGGCGTGCGCCGCGCTTAACGGGAAGGTGCCGGAGAATTTCGCGCGCGCCGAAGCCCTGCGGGACCGCCTGCGGGAACAGCTTTCGGAAATGAGCGGGGTGCGGCTGATCTCCCCGGCGGACGGCTCCCCCTACATCGTGAATTTTTCGGTGCCCGGCTACCGCTCGGAGACGATGCTCCACTTCCTCGAGAGCCGGGGGGTCTTTGTTTCGAGCGGGTCGGCCTGCTCAAAGGGGGCAAAAAGCCCCGTGCTTTTGTCGATGGGGCTGCCCGCCCCGGTGGTGGACGGCGCGCTGCGCGCGAGCTTCATCTACGGGACAAGCGAGGAGGAGCTGGACATGCTGGTTTCGGCCCTCCGCGAAGGAATCGCCAGGGTGGCGCACAAATAACAGGATGGGACAGGGAAACGAATGAAGGAACTGATACTGCTCAAATGCGGCGAGCTGGCGCTCAAGGGGCTCAACCGCCGCTCCTTTGAGGAAGTGCTGATGAAAAACTGCCGGCGCAGGCTGGAGACGCTCGGGAGCTTTAAGATCCGCAGCGCCCAGTCGACGATCTACGTCGAGCCGGAAAGTGAAGAGATCGATATCGACGAGGCGGTCGACCGCCTCTCGCGCGTCTTCGGCGTGGCCGCGCTCACCCGCGCGGCGATCGTGGAAAAGGACTTCGCGAAAATCCGCGCGGCGGCCCCCGGCTACCTGCGGGACGCGCTCGAGGGGGCGCGGACCTTCAAGGTGGAGGCCAAGCGGTCGGACAAAACCTTCCCGATGAAGTCGCCCGAAATCTGCATGGAGATGGGGGCCGCGCTGCTCGAGGCGTACCCCCGCCTCACGGTGGACGTGCACCACCCCGACGTGACCGTCTACGTGGAGATCCGCGAGGTGGCGGCCTACCTGCACACCGACCAGCTCCACGGCGCGGGAGGGCTCCCGGTCGGCACGAGCGGGCGGGCGATGCTGCTCATTTCCGGCGGCATCGACAGCCCGGTGGCGGGCTGGATGATGGCCAAGCGCGGGCTGGAGGTCATGGCGGTGCACTTTGTGAGCCCGCCCTACACGAGCGAATTCGCGCTTGAAAAGGTGCGCACCCTCTGCAAAAAGATGTCCGCCTGGTGCGGGCGGGTGCGGCTGGCGGTCGTGCCCTTCACCGAGATCCAGGAGGCCATCCGGGACAACTGCCCCGAGGACATCTTTACCGTCGTGATGCGGCGGATGATGATGAAGATCGCCGCGCGGATCGCGCATGAAAACGGCTGCGGCGCGCTCGTCACGGGGGAGAGCCTTGCGCAGGTGGCCAGCCAGACGCTCGACGCGCTCGCCTGCACCGATGTGGCGAGCGACCTGCCGGTGCTGCGCCCGGTGATCGGCATGGACAAGGACGAGATCGTGCGGATCGCCAACAAGATCGACACGTTCGAGACCTCGATCCTGCCCTACGAGGACTGCTGCACCGTCTTCACCCCCCGGCATCCCAAGACAAAACCCCGCCTCGGCTACGTTCTGGAGGCGGAGAGCCGCCTGGACGCGGAGGCGATGCTCGCGTGTGCGACGGAAAACACGCGGATGGAAACGATCGGCTAAAACGCCGCACACCAAGAAGAAGGAGGGTTTTGCTTGATCGCTGAGATTATCGGCGTCGGCGCCGCCCTTGCCGAGGACGGCGCGCTGGCGGCAAATACCCGGTTACTCGAAAAGGAACTCGGGACCTGCGGGATCGAGGTGGGGGCTTCCGCCGCCGTGGGGACCAGCGTGCAGAGCCTGCGCGCGGCGATCGCGCGCGCGCTCGGGCGCAGCGACGTGGTCATCCTGATGGGCGGGCTCGGCCCCGGGCCGGACGGCATTGCCAAGGAGACCGTCTGCGAGGGGCTCTCCCGCCGCCTCGTCATGCACGAGCCGAGCCTCAAGCGGATGAAGGAGGCCTATGAGCGCGCCGGGCGGCAGATGCCCCAGCAGGTCGCCAGGCTCGCGATGATGCCCGAGCAGTCGGTGGTCTTCCCCGGCGTGCGCGGGGTCACCCCCGGCTGCGCGCTGTCGGCGGGCAACCAGTTTCTGCTGATGGTGCCCGAGGACCCGCGGGAGTTCGTCCCGATGTTCCAGCACAGCGTCATGCCCTATCTGGCGAAGTTTTCCGACGCCGCCGTCGTGACCCGCACGGTGGGCGTCTACGGCCCCGATGAAAAGGAGATGCGCGAAAAGCTCGGCCCCATCCTGCGCTCGCAGAACCCGGCCGTCGCCGTCTATCCCCGGCGGGGCGAATTCCAGGTGCGCGTCACGGCGCGCGCCGCCGACAAGGCGCAGGCCTCGGCCATCTGCGCGCCCGTCGTGAAGGAGACCGAAAAGCGCCTCGGGGAGGCGGTCTTCGGCGTCGACTGCGGGCCCCTCCCGCAGGTCGCAGCCGGACTGCTGGCCGGGGCGAAGCTCACCGTCAGCCTTGGCGAGGCGTGCACCGGCGGGTCGCTCGGGGAGCTGCTCTCCGCCGCGCCCGGCGGCGCGGGGACGGTCGCCTACGGCGTCTCCGCCTACTCCGACCGCATCAAGCAGGATTCCCTCGGCGTGTCTGCCAAGCTCCTCAAGAAATACGGCCCCGTAAGCCCGCAGACGGCCGCCGCCATGGCGCAGGGCGCGATGGAGAAGGGAAAATCCGCCCTCGGGCTCGCGGTCACCGGCAACGCCGGCGGACGCGGCGAGGACGCGAAGCGGACGGGAACCGTCCACATCGCCCTCTGCGACGCGAAGGAGGTCTGGACGAGGAGCCTTTCGCTCCCCAAGGACACCCCGCCCGAGGCGATCCGCTACGCCGCCTGCCTGGCCGCGCTCGACCTTGTGCGGCTGTACATAACCGCCCTGCCGGGAAGGCTCCCGGGCGGGGCGCCGCTGAAGGACGCGGCGGCGGGCAGGCTGCCCGCGCCGGCCGCGGCCGGCGCGAAGGGGGAGGGCCCCGGCGCGCAGAAGAAGAAACGCGGCTTTCTCGCGGCGGTCTTCCCGGCCAGAGGGGACGCCCCCGCCGACGTGGTGCGCAAGCTCATCCTCATCGTGGCGGTCTGCGTCTTCATCGGCTCGGCGGCCTACCTCGTCAGCTTCTACGGCGGCTCGGCCAAAAACCGCAGCCAGAACGAGGAGATCGCCAAGGCGTACAGCGCCGCGCTCGGCATCGAGGACGACGGCAATATCGAGGTGCCCGACGGCTATCCCGCCGGATACCAGAAGAAGTTCGCCAACCTCTACCAGATCAACGAGGACGTGGCGGGCTGGCTTTCGATCGACGGCACCCAGGTCAACTACCCGGTGGTGCACTATATCGACAACAGCTACTACCTGCGCCGCGATTTCTACCGCAAGGACAACAAATACGGCATCCCCTGGCTCGAGGCGAACGACTCGATGGAGCCGCAGAGCGACAACTACATCATCTACGGCCACAACATGACCGACGGGCAGATGTTCGGCGAGCTGATGAAGTACAAGGGCGCGAGCGGCACCAAGGATTTCGCCAACCCCACGGCGGGCATCGAGTATCTGCGGGAGCACCCGGTCATCTCGTTCGACGACGTCTACCGGGACAACGACTATAAGATCATGGCCGTCTTCATCACCAACGCCAAGGAGGCCTACGGCCCGATCTTCTATTACAACACCTACCTGGACCTCGGCGACCAGGCCACCTTCAACACCTTCGTCGACGAGATCACCAGCCGCTCCTACTACAGTTCCAACGTTGACGTCCAGTTCGGCGACAAGTTCCTCATGCTCTCCACCTGCTCCTACGAGTTCGGGCCCGTCTCGGACGACGCGCATGTGCGCACCGTCGTGGTCGGGCGCCGGGTGCGCGACGGGGAGAAGGCGGACGGCAGCGACATCACCTACAGCGTCAACCAGAACGTCAGGCTGCCTGCGGGCTTTGCGGGCGGGCAGGCGACCGCGGAGGCGGTCAAGAACGCCAAGACCGAGTCGGCGGCGGGCCTCGTGCCCGAGCTGCCGGGCGCTTCCGCGGCGGCCAGCGCCGGCGCGTCGGGCGCGGCGGGCGGTTCCTCCGCCGCGGCGTCCCCGTCCTCCTCGCAGAGCGCCGCGCAGACGGAGTACGACGATCGGGCGCTCGGTTACGCCGACGACGCGCAGTACGCGCTGAAAAAGGCCCGCGAGGCGCGCGATGAGGCGCAGAACTACCTCGACAGGGCCGGGCGCGGCTCGGCGGGCGCCTCCGAGGCGCGCGGCGCGGCGGACAAGGCGGCGCAGGCGATGGACCGCGCGAAGCAGGCCTATTACGACGCGCTCGACGCGTCCGACCTCGCGCGGGAGATCTACGAGAAGCATCCGTCCGGCGTGACCAAGCAGGCGTACCAGGACGCGCTGGCGGCGGCCAATTCGGCCAAGAAGGAGTTTGAAAAGGCGGAGCAGTACGCCGACGAGGCGGAGAGCATCGCGCGCGACAAGGAGAAGGAGTCCGCCTCGTCGAGCAGCAGCACGGCGAGCACGGTGACGCCGCCCGCGTCGAGCGAGGCCGCGCCGCCCCCGGCGAGCAGTGAAACGCCTCCGCCCCCGCCCGCCTCGAGCGAGACGGCGGCCTCCTCCGAGGCGCCGCCGCCCAGCGAGCCGGAGCCGGAGCCGGAACCCGAGCCCTCCCCCGAGAGCAGCCAGCCGGTCGAGGAGACGGGCGGCGGCGACGAGGGCGGCGAAGGGGAGACGCAGGTCGCGGCCGCGACGGTGCGCAGCTCCGCCAACGACAAGCTCACGATCGTGACGGGAGGCAAAAAGACGACCGGGCGCGCGACGGACATCGTCGCGCGGGTCGTCATGAACGAGATGGGCGCGGGCTTCGAGGAGGAGGCGATCAAGGCGCAGGCGGTCGCCGCCTACACCTTCATCAAGCAGCAGAACAAGAGCGGCATCACCCCCTACCTCGGCACCAAGACGCCGAGCGACGAGGTGTACGACGCGGTCGAGGAGGTCGCGGGCGAGGCGGTCTACTACAAGAACAAGCTCGCCTTCACCCCCTTCTACGCGACCTCGGCGGGCGTGACCATCGCCTCGGAGGACGTGTGGGGCGGCAGCTACCCCTACCTCGTGTCGGTCGACAGTGAGATCGACGAGATGGCCAGGAACTATGAGGTCAGCGTCAAGCTGAGCGCGGACGCCGTCGCCAAAAAGGTGAAGAGCGCCCTCAAGATCGACCTCTACGACTACAGCGACGACCCGGACGACTGGTTCGACATCGAGGACTACACCGAGGGCGGCATGTATGTCAAGTCGGTGCGGGTGGGCAGGAAGACGGTGACCGGCAGGGTCCTGCGGGAAAATGTGCTCGGCCTGCGCTCCGCCGCCTTCGAGATCGACTATTCCTCCCGCCGCGACGAGTTCACCTTCACGACCTACGGCTACGGCCACGGGGTCGGCATGAGCCAGACGGGCGCCAACCTCTACGCCGCCGAGGAGGGCTGGGACTACCTCGACATCCTGGAGCACTACTACCCCGGCACCAAGGTCAAATAGGCCGGAGCCCCCGGCGGGGGCGGGCCGCCGGGCGGCGGCCCGCTTTTTCGGCGGCATCCGGGAGTTTTATAAAATTTCCTCTCCACAATCCGACGGGAATGTGCTATAATTTGAAATTGTAACTGGACTGTTTGGGGCGGCGGGGCCGCCGGGAGAATGATAAAGAGGATAAAGAGGGTTTTCTATGAATCTGCTCAAAAAGTTCCTGCGCGGGGTCTACTATTTCTGCGTGGGCGTTAAGTCGGCCGTGTGCGACTTCCTTGACTGGTACACCAACAACCGGAGCATCCCCCGCGTGCTGCGCAGCCGCGCGTCCCTCGCGGTGATCGTGCTCGCGGTGGCGGCCGGAGGCTGGGGGCTCGTCTCGGCGGTCTCCGGCATGGACCTCACCCGCAGGGAGCCCGTCTCCCCGAGCTCCTCCGTACAGGAGGAGCAGGCCTCGCAGCCGCAGCAGCCCGTCTCCGAGGCGGAGCCGGCGGAAAGCAGCCAGCCGGAGGTGGACGCGCTCGCCGGCGCGACCCGTTACGAGCCGGTGACGGCGGTGCAGCTCTCCCGCCTGCTCAAATCCCGCGCCGAAACCTATGAGAAGGAGGAGGGCGCGACCTTCACGCCTCCCGCCGCCGGGGACATCGCCGGGTGGAAGGCGGTCAACCCCGACGTGTTCGGCTGGATCACCATCGCGAACACCAACATCAGCTACCCGCTCGTCTACAACGCGAACACCAATTTCTACACCAGCCGCGGCTACTATAAAGAGGCGAGCCGCAACGGCGTCATCTGGGCGGACGGCGACACCAAATTTGACGCGAACGGCGAGATCACCTCGCGCAACTGCGTGCTCTACGGGCACAACTGGACCAACTGCTGGCGGCCGGTGCGCATCGGCAATCCGGGCGACGTGATGTTCGCCCAGCTCGCCGCCTACGACAACGCCGAATTCGCCAAGGCGAATCCCTACATCCGCGTCGCCACGCTCGGCGGCGACCACCTCTACCAGGTGTTCACCGTCTTCTACACCGACCTGAGCTTCGGCTACAACTACGCGGACGGCGCGGTCGTCAACCAGATCATCTCGACCGCCAAGGCCAAGAGCATCCACGACTTCGGCGTCACGGTCGGCCCGAACGACAAGATCATCACCCTCTCCACCTGCACGCGGGTGCTCGGCGCGGGCGACAACCAGCGGTTCGTCGTCATGGCCAAGAAGATCTCCTAGCGGACACCGGCAAAACGGCCCTCGTCTGAGGGCCGTTTTTTAAAGGAGGATATCCCTTTGAAGGACCTGATTTTTTCCATCCTGCGCCCCTTTCTCGAGGCGTATGCGATGCTGCGCTACAAGTCGATCTGGGGGCTCAAGGCGCGCCTGCAAAAGCGCCCCGGCAAGCTGATGAAGCTCACCTACGGGAATTATTTCCTGCGGCGGGGCAGCTTCGTGGGGCTCGACAGCGAGTTCGGTGGGACGCCCTGCTTCCCGCACGGCGTGCAGGGGATTTTCATTTCCAACGGCGCGAAGCTCGGGCGGGACGTGGTCATCTTCCAGCAGGTGACGATCGGCTCCAACACCCTGCCCGGCAGCAAGTGCCCCGGCGCGCCCACGATCGGCGACAACGTCTATATCGGCGCGGGCGCCAAGATCGTCGGGGGGATCACCGTCGGGGACAACTGCCGGATCGGCGCCAACGCGGTGGTCTATGAGGACATGCCCGCGAATTCGGTCGCGGTCTGCGCCCCGACCCGCATCCTGCGCAAGGAGGCGCTCGACAACACCTACACCACGACGCTCGACGGGGTGGACTACTACTTCCGGGACGGAAAGCTGCACGTCGACCGCTGACGAATGAGAAAAGGCCCGCGCTCTGCGCGGGCCTTTTTCATGTTACGCGCGCGCGCCGCCGCGGCGAACGGCCCCGGGTCAGGCCTCCCGCTGGTCGACCAGCAGGTCGATGAAGCCGTTTACCAGGCGGCGTTCGGCGGGGGTGCAGCCCTCCAGCTTGCGCAGAATGTCGCTGTTCAGGTAGTTCTGCTCGTGCGTGCTCGTGCCAAGCAGAAGCTCGTCGGGCGTCACGCCCAGCGCGCCGCACAGCTTGACGACCGTTTCGAGGCTGGGGATCGAACGGCAGTTCTCGATGTGCGAGATATAGTTGTTGGTGACGTCCGCGCGCTCCGCGAGCTGTTCCTGCGTCAGGCCCTTGCGGCGGCGCAGATAGGCGATCCGCCTGCCGAGCAGGCTGTAATCCACATACATATGTTTCCGCTTCCCTCCCTGCGCGCCCCGTGCACGGACGCGCCTATAATAAAAGGATAATGAAAAGCGCGGCAAAGAAAACTCACTATAAATCCTAAAGTACTTGTATTTATAATTATGATGCGTTATAATACGATTATACTTTGCGTGATTGTTGAGGTGGGGGATATGCGGAGATCCGGCCGGATCGCGGCGGGCCTGTTCCTGGCGGCGATGCTCTTCGCCGCCGGGTGCGGCGCCGCGGCCTCCGAACCCGCCGCCC
>NZ_JAPJQF010000071.1:0-10444 GCF_030825285.1 Anaerotruncus massiliensis (ex Togo et al. 2026) | reverse complement strand
TCATTTGTCACCGCTCCTGTGCCCCACCCGCCGGGGATACACCGCGCTGTAGAGCGGCGCGGGGCCGCCCGGGCGGGTGGGGAAGGGCCTGCGCGCGGCGGTCGTGATGTCGGCGGTCATCGGCGGCGCGACCACCGCCGTGCTGTGGGGGTTCGGCCCGCAGTTCGTCGGGCTCTTCGTCGATTCCTCCGCCAACGCCGCAGTGATCGCGGCGGGCGTCGAATACCTCACCGTCGTCTCCCTCTTCTACGCGGTAATGGGGATCATGTGCGATTTCAACGGCGTGCTGCGCGGCGCGGGGGACATGAAGGTGTTCATGATCGGGACGCTGGGCAATTTTTCGGCGCGCGTCGTCCTCGCCTACACGCTCGCGGCGTTTATCGGGGAGGCCGCCGTCTGGTGGTCGATCCCGATGGGCTGGACGATCGGCCTCGTCATCGCGGCCGCCCGGTTCTTTTCGGGCGGCTGGAAAACGAAATCCATCATTGAGGACGCGCCCCGCTGAAGGCGCGCCCGGACAGGAGCTCTATGCCAGCACAATCGCTTGCCGGAAAGGCGCAGCGCGCCGAGGTCCGGTCGGAATATTTCCGCTACCTCGTCCCGACGATCATCGGACAGGTGGCGCATTGCTGCTACTGCCTGGCCGACGTCTTTTTCGTCGGCATGGCGGTGGGGGAAAACGGGCTCGCGGCGCTCAACGTCGCGCTGCCCATCTTTACCGTCTACACCACCTTTTCCATCCTGATCGGCGTCGGCGCGGCGACCACGATTTCGGTCTGCCGCGGCGAGGGGGACCCCGAAAGCGGCGACCGCGTCTTTACGATGGCGGTCGTTTCGGTGCTTGCGGCGGGCGCGCTGCTCTCCGTCTTCGGGACGCTCTTCCTGCGGCAGATCGCCTGCCTCTTCGGCGCGACCGACCTGATTGTCGGGGACGTCGTCGCCTACCTGTCCCCGATCAGTCCCCTCTGCTTCGTCTATATGCTTTCGAGCGCGATGTGCGTCATCGTGCGCAGCGACGGCAATCCCCGGCTCGTGATGGTCGCGGGAGCGGCGGGCAACGCCGCCAACATCCTGCTCGACTATCTCTTCGTGATCCCGCTGGGGATGGGGACGTTCGGCGCGGGGCTTGCGACAATCATCGGCCCCTTCATCACCTGCGGGCTGCTGAGCCTGCACTTTGTCACCCGCCGTAACGAGGTGCGCTTCACCCGGCGGTTCTTCTCTCCCCGCCTCTGGTGGCGGATGGTCAAAAACGGCGCGGGCTCGGGGGTGCTTGAGACCTCGGCGGGCTTCGTCATTCTCATGTTCAACATCGTGCTCATCCGGGTGGGCGGGGAGACGGCGGTCGCGGTCTTCTCGATCATCTCCAACATCGGCTATGTGGGCAAGGGCATCTTCAACGGCATGGCGCAGGCCGCCCAGCCGATCATCTCGATCAGCTACGGCTCGGGCTGGTACGGGAGGATGAAGGCGGTCGACCGGGTCGCGGCGGCCACGGCGGTGCTCTTTTCGCTCGCGGTCTACGGGGTCATCCTGCTCTTCCCGGGGCAGATCATCGGGCTTTTCATCTCGACCGACGCGCGGGTGCTCGCCATCGGCGTGCCCGCCGTGATGCTCTACTTCCTCTCGCTGCCCTTCACCGGCGCGAACACGATCCTCATGTACTATTTCCAGTCGATCGAGCAGTCGCTCTGCACGACGGCCGTCGCCCTGCTGCGCGGCATCGTGCTCGTCTACCTGGCGCTGCGGGCCTTCTCCGCGCTGTGGGGGCTCAGCGGCGTGTGGCTCGCGCTTTTCGCGGCGGAGGCGCTCACCTTCGCGATCTTCTTCCCCGTCAAGCTGCGCCTCAACCGCGGGTTCCGGGAGACGGACGACGGCCCGAAGCAATCTCTGTGAGGTGGATGATATGAAAAAGCTGGTTTTTTGCCTGTGCGTTTTCCTCCTGCTGTCCGGCTGCGCCCGGCCGATGAGCATGGACACCGTCGGGAAGGAGCCGAATTTTGCCGGGGTCGTCGAAGAGGCGCGCGAGGGGAGCATCCTCGTCCGCGTCAACGAGGACGAGGAGGTCTGCCGTACCAGCGATCTCGTCAGCGTCTCGCTGGACGCGGCGCTGGGGGACAGCATGACGCACTTCAGCGTGGGGGACGCGGTGCGCGTCTACTACGACGGGACGATCGCCGAGAGCTACCCGGCGCAGGTCGACACGGTGTACGCGATCATTCTGGTGAAGCCCCCGGAGGACGGGCAGGCCCGGTGATTGCGGCCGTCCGCGGGCGGGTGGAAAAACCGCTGGCAGAAAGAGTATGACATGTCGTGCAATTCGACAAAAAGAATCCTGCAAGATCGTACATTTTAAATCAACCCTCCAATCTTTCAAAACGGTGCATTTTCCAATTGAAAATGCCGGCGGAATCCTGTAAACTGGAAGTGTATTTTGATTGCGGAGGTGGCGGAAATGGCTCTTCTGATGGGCGAATGCGGATCATCAAGGGAGAGCTGCATCCGGCTGGCAGGCGGCCTTTTGGGGCGCGCGGCGGGCGGGTCCGCCATGCCTTCGCGGAAGTAGTGCAGGTTGCGAGCGATCGCAGCCTGTTTTTCATTTGCAGAAAACAAAATCGGAAATGGAAAGGGAAGTGTCGGAATTGGCGGACAAAAAAGTAGCGGTCATTATGGGCAGCGACAGCGACCTGCCGGTCGTCAAGGGCGCGATCGATACCCTCAAGGGGTTTGGCATCGGCGTGGAGGTCCACGTCATGAGCGCGCACCGGACCCCCGCGCTCGCGTGCGAGTTCGCGGCGTCGGCGCGCGACCACGGCTTTGCCGCGATCATCGCGGCGGCGGGCAAGGCGGCGCACCTGGCGGGTGTGCTGGCGGCGCACACGACGCTGCCGGTCATCGGCATCCCGGTCAAATCCTCCACCCTAGACGGTCTGGACGCCCTGCTCGCGACGGTGCAGATGCCCTCCGGCATCCCGGTGGCGACGGTGGCGATCGACGGCGCGCAGAACGCGGCGATCCTCGCGGCGCAGATCATCGGCGTGACCGACGCGGAGGTCGCGTACAAGCTGTCGCTCAGGAAGGAAGAGATGAAGCAGGGCGTCATCGAGAAGGACCGCAAGCTCCAGGAGCAGCTCGGCTGATCTCTCCGCCAAAATGCGCACGATCATCGGAAGATTCAAATACTTCAGGACTTTAGGAGGAAACAGAAATGGAAAAAAGGGAACAGCTCTACGAGGGAAAAGCCAAGAAGGTCTTTGCGACCGACGACCCGAACGCCTACATCGTCTCCTATAAGGACGACGCGACCGCCTTCAACGGCCAGAAGAAGGGCACCATCGCCGAAAAGGGCATCATCAACAATAAGGTCTCCAACCACCTGATGAAGATGCTCGAGGAGAACGGCATCCCCACCCACCTGATTGAGGAGCTCTCCGACCGCGAGACCCTCGTTAAAAAGGTCACGATCGTCCCGCTCGAGGTCATCGTCCGCAACATCGCGGCCGGCTCCCTCTCCAAGCGGCTCGGCCTGCCCGAGGGCAAGAAGCTCGCCAAGACGGTGCTCGAGTACAGCTACAAGGACGACGAGCTCGGCGACCCGATGATCAACGACTACCATGTGTTCGCGATGGAGCTGGCCACCCCCGAGGAGCTCAAGACGATCGCCGGCTACGCCTTCAAAATCAACGACCTGCTCGCCGCCTACCTCAAGGATCTCGGCATCGAGCTCATCGACTTCAAGCTCGAATTCGGCAAGACCCCCGACGGCAGGATCATCCTCGCCGACGAAATTTCTCCCGACACCTGCCGCTTCTGGGACAGCAAGACGGGCGAAAAGCTCGACAAGGACCGTTTCCGCCGCGACATGGGCGGCGTCGAAGGGGCGTACCACGAAGTGATGCGCCGCCTGCTCGGCGAATAAATGAGAGAGATCCACGAATTTCCGATGGAGGGAATCGATTTGTACAGCGAACTGCATGAGGAGTGCGGCGTTTTCGGCATCTACGAAAACAGCCGCACCGACGTGGCGACCAGCGCCTATTTCGCGCTTTACGCGCTCCAGCACCGCGGCCAGGAGAGCTGCGGTATCGCGGTGAATGACGACGGCGTCATCAACTGCCACAAAAACGTGGGCCTTGTGCCCGACGTCTTCAACCGGGACGTGCTCGAAAGCCTCGGGCAGGGCAATATGGCGGTGGGCCACTGCCGCTATTCGACGACGGGCAACGGCAGCGTCGTCAACGCCCAGCCGCTCGTCGTGCGCCACTGCAAGGGCACGATGGCGCTCGCCCACAACGGCAACCTCGTCAACGCCCCCGACCTGCGCCGCCAGCTCGAAATGAACGGCGCGATCTTCCACACGACCAACGACAGCGAGGTCATCAGCTATATCATCACCCGCGAGCGGCTGCTCTCCCCGAGCATCGAGGAGGCGGTCGCCAAGGCGATGTACACGCTCAAGGGGGCCTATTCGCTCATCGTCATGTCCCCCAAAAAGCTGATCGCCGCCCGCGACCCCAACGGCTTCCGGCCGCTGTGCGTCGGCAAAACGGAGAACGGCTATGCCTTCGCCTCTGAGAGCTGCGCCTTCGACAGCATCGGCGCGCAGTTTTTGCGGGATGTCGAGCCGGGCGAGATCGTGGTCGCCGAGGACGGGGAGCTTAAGAGCATCCGCACCCACTGCGGCGGCAGGAGCAGCTTCTGCGTCTTTGAATACGTCTACTTCGCGCGCCCCGACTCGGTGGTCGAGGGGGTGAGCGTCCACGAGGCGCGCCAGCGCGCCGGGCGGATCCTCTACCGCGAGCACCCGATCGAGGCGGACGTCGTCATCGGCGTGCCCGATTCGGGCCTCGACGCGGCGCTCGGCTATTCGCGCGAATCGGGCATCCCCTACGGCGTCGGCTTCATCAAGAACCGCTACGTCGGGCGCACCTTCATCCAGCCCACCCAGGGCCAGCGGGAAAACGCGGTGCGCATCAAGCTCAACGTCATCGCCGAGACGGTGAAGGACAAGCGGGTCGTGCTGATCGACGATTCGATCGTGCGCGGGACCACCTGCGGGCGGATCGTCAAGCTGCTGCGGGAGGCGGGCGCCAAGGAGGTGCACTTCGCCGTTTCCGCGCCGCCCTTCCGGAATCCCTGCTTCTTCGGTACCGACATCGACAGCCGCGACAAGCTGATCGCCTGCAGGATGACGATCCCCGAGATTGCAAAGACGATCGGCGTCGACTCCCTCCACTACCTGAGCGTCGAGGGGGTCCAGCAGATCGCCCGCGGGGCGCACTGCGGCTTCTGCGTCGGCTGCTTCACGGGTGAATATCCGATCAAGGTGCCCGACGAGACCCCTAAGGACAAGTTTGAACACAAGATCAGCGAGAAGGCCAAGCGGAGGGAACAGGCATGAACAACAGCTATTCCGAGAGCTATAAGGCGGCGGGCGTCGACGTCACCGCCGGATACAGGGCGGTCGAACTGATGAAGTCGCATGTGGCGCGCACGATGACGGGCGGCGTGCTCGGCGGTCTCGGCGGGTTCGGCGGCCTCTTCGAGCTCGATTTGGCGGGCATGCCCAACCCGGTGCTCTGCGCGGGCACCGACGGGGTCGGCACCAAGCTGAAGCTCGCCTTTCTGATGGACAGGCACGACACCGTCGGCATCGACTGCGTGGCGATGTGCGTCAACGACATCATCTGCTGCGGCGCGAAGCCGCTCGTCTTTCTCGATTACATCGCCTGCGGCAAAAACGTCCCCGAAAAGATCGCGCAGATCGTTTCGGGCGTCGCGGAGGGCTGCGTACAGGCGGGCTGCGCGCTCACCGGCGGCGAGACCGCCGAGATGCCCGGCTTCTACCCCGAGGACGAGTACGATCTCGCGGGCTTCGCGGTGGGCGCGGTGGACAAGTCCAAAATCCTCGACAACACCACCGTCGCGGCGGGGGACGCGCTCGTCGGCATCAAGTCGAACGGCGTGCACTCCAACGGCTTCTCCCTCGTGCGCAAGGTCTTCGACGTGGAGGCCCCCGGCGTGCTCGACCGCTACTACGACGAGCTGGGCGCGACGCTCGGCGAGGCGCTGCTCGCGCCCACCCGCATCTACGTCAAGCCGGTGCTCGCCGTGATGGACGAGCTCGCCGTCAAGTCGGTCGCCCACATCACGGGCGGCGGCTTCTACGAAAACATCCCGCGCGCCCTGCCCGAGGGCAAGCGCGCCCTCATCAGCAAGCGGCTCGCGACGCCCCTGCCCCTCTTCGACATGATCCAGCGGATCGGCGGGATTTCCGAGCACGACATGTACAACACCTTCAACATGGGCACCGGCATGGTGCTCGTGGTCGATAAGGACGACGCGCAGCGCGCGGTCGAGATCCTCAACGACCACGGCGAGCGCGCCAGGGTGATCGGCTATGTCGACGACGGCGAGCGAGGGGTCGAGCTATGCTGAAACGGGTCGTGGTGCTCGTTTCGGGCGGCGGGACCAATTTGCAGGCGCTCATCGACGCGAAGGCGCGCGGAGAGCTGCCGAGCGCCGAGCTCGCCGGGGTCGTCTCCTCGAAGGAGGGGGCCTTCGCGCTCGAGCGCGCCAAAAAGGCGGGCATCCCCACCGAGGTGGTCCCGCGGAAGGCCTACGCCTCCCGCGCCGATTACGACGAGGCGATCATCGCCGCGCTCGAGCGGTTCGAGGCGGACTACGTCGTTCTGGCGGGCTTTCTCTACGTGCTGGGAGATAAGGTCGTCGAAAATTACGACCGCAGGATCATCAATGTGCATCCGGCGCTCATCCCCTCCTTCTGCGGGGACGGAATGTACGGCCTGCATGTGCACGAGGCGGCGCTCGCCTACGGCGTGAAGGTCACCGGCGCGACGGTGCACTTCGTCAACGAGGTGACCGACGGCGGGCAGATCATTTTGCAGAAGGCGGTCGACGTCCTGCCGGGCGACACCCCCGAACGGTTACAGAGGCGCGTCATGGAGCAGGCCGAATGGGTGCTGCTCCCGAAGGCGCTGGAATTGGTATGCAGCGGACAATTGGAGGGAATGAAATGAAACAGGACATCGCAAAACTGCTCAGAGAGAACGCCTACCCGGGCCGCGGCATCCTGCTCGGGCGCAGCGCGGACGGGAAACACGCCGTCGCCGCCTATTTCATCATGGGGCGCAGCGAGAACAGCCGCAACCGGATTTTCGTCACCGACGGGGAGGGCATCCGCACCGAGGCGTTCGACCCGGCCAAGCTCTCCGACCCGTCGCTCATCATCTATTCGCCGGTCCGGGTGCTCGGCGACACGACGATCGTCACCAACGGCGACCAGACCGACACGATCTATGACTTTCTCCAGAGGGGCGGCTCCTTCGCGGACGCCCTGCGCACCCGCACCTTTGAGCCGGACGCCCCCAACTACACCCCGCGCGTGTCGGGGCTGCTGCACGGCTTCGACTACCGCCTCTCGATCCTGAAGAGCGCGGACGGCGACCCCTCGTCGGTGCGCCGCTACTTCTTCCAGTATTGGGACCCGCGCCCGGGCGAGGGGCACTTCATCCACACCTACCGCTGCGACGGCGACCCGATCCCTTCGTTCGAGGGAGAGCCGGAGGAGGTGACGGTCGAAGGGGATATCGACGCCTTCACCGGCACGCTCTGGGAGAATCTCAACGACGCGAACAAGGTCTCCCTTTTCGTCCGCTACATCGACGTGGCGGCAGGCACCTGCGAGACGCGCATCGTCAACAAAAACCACTGAGGAGGACGGCGGCATGGCAAAGGAACTGGAACTGAAATACGGCTGCAACCCCAACCAGAAACCCGCGCGCATCTTTATGAAGGAGGGCGAGCTGCCGGTCGAGGTCCTGAACGGCAAGCCCGGCTTCATCAACTTCCTCGACGCGTTCAACTCCTGGCAGCTCGTGCGGGAGCTGAAAGCCGCGACGGGGCTTCCCAGCGCGGCGTCCTTTAAGCATGTGAGCCCCGCCGGGGCGGCGGTCGGCCTGCCCCTGAGCGAGGTGGAAAAGAAGATCTACTTTGTGGACGACCTCGAGCTCAGCCCGATCGCGAGCGCTTACGCGCGCGCGCGCGGCGCCGACCGCATGTCCTCCTACGGCGACTGGGTCGCGCTCTCCGACGCCTGCGACGTGCAGACCGCCAAGCTGCTTGCGCGCGAGGTGTCCGACGGCGTCATCGCGCCCGGCTATACCGACGAGGCGCTCGAAGTGCTGAAGACCAAGCGCAAGGGCGGCTACAACGTCGTCAGAATCGATCCGGATTACGCCCCCGCGCCGGTCGAGCACAAGGACGTCTTCGGGATCACCTTTGAGCAGGGGCGCAACGAGCTCAAGATCGACAACGCCCTTCTCGAGAACGTCGTCACCGACTGCAAAACCCTGCCCGACGACGCGAAGCGCGACCTTGTGATCGCGCTGATCGCTCTCAAATACACCCAGTCCAATTCGGTCTGCTACGCCAGGGGCGGCCAGTGCATCGGCATCGGCGCGGGCCAGCAGAGCCGCATCCACTGCACCCGCCTGGCGGGCAACAAGGCGGACATCTGGTGGCTGCGCCAGCATGAAAAGGTGCTGAACCTGCCCTTTAGGGCGGACATCCGCCGCCCCGACCGGGACAACACGATCGACGTGTACATCTCGGACGACTGGATGGACGTGCTGGCGGAGGGGACGTGGCAGCAGTTCTTCACCGAGCGCCCCGTCCCGCTGACGCGGGAGGAGAAGCGCGAGTGGCTCGACAGACTCGACGGCGTTTCGCTCGGGTCGGACGCGTTCTTTCCGTTCGGCGACAACATCGAGCGCGCCCACCGTTCGGGCGTGCGCTACATCGCGCAGCCGGGCGGCTCGATCCGCGACGACAACGTGATCGAGACCTGCAATAAATATGGCATTGCCATGGCCTTCACCGGCATCCGGCTTTTCCACCACTAAGGCGCGCCGGAACTGAGATCACAACAACAGGAGGACGGCCTCATGAAGATTCTGGTAGTCGGCGGAGGCGGACGCGAACACGCGATCATCCGCAAGCTCCGCGAGAACCCCGAGGCGGAAACCATCTACTGCGCGCCCGGCAACGGCGGCATCGCCGCCGACGCGGAGTGCGTCCCCATCAAGGCGACCGACCTCGACGGGATGGTCGCGTTCGCGAAGGAGCACGCGGTCGATTTGGCGGTCGTCGCGCCCGACGACCCGCTCGCGCTCGGCATGGTCGACGCGATGAACGCCGCGGGCGTCCGCACCTTCGGACCCAACAAGGCCGCCGCCCGCATCGAGGGCAGCAAGGTCTTCGCCAAAAACCTCATGGAGAAATACGGCATCCCGACCGCGAAATACCGCACCTTTGACAGCGCCTCCGAGGCCGTCGCCTACATCGAGACGCAGAACGCCTTCCCGACCGTCGTCAAGGCGGACGGGCTGGCGCTCGGCAAGGGGGTCGTCATCGCGCGGGACCTCGCCGAGGCGAAGGACGTGGTTCGCTCGATCATGGAGGACAAGCTCTTCGGCGCGTCGGGCAACCGCATCGTCGTCGAGGAATTTTTGACCGGGCCCGAGGTGAGCGTGCTCTCCTTCTGCGACGGGGAAACGGTGGCGCCGATGATCTCGTCGATGGATCATAAGCGCGCCTTCGACGGGGACGAGGGCCCCAACACGGGCGGCATGGGCACCGTCGCGCCCAACGCCTGCTACACCCCGGAGATCGCCGCGGAGTGCATGGAGCGCATCTTCAAGCCTACCCTTGCGGCGATGCGGGCGGAGGGCTGCCCCTTCTCCGGATGCCTCTATTTCGGGCTCATGCTCACGCCGGACGGCCCGAAGGTGATCGAGTACAACTGCCGGTTCGGCGACCCCGAGACGCAGGTGGTGCTGCCGCTCCTCAAAACCGACCTGCTGGAGATCATGCTGGCGATCGACGAGCGCCGGCTCGGAGAGCTTCCGGTGGAATTTTCCGACGAAAGCGCCGCCTGCGTCGTGCTCGCGAGCGGCGGCTACCCGCTCAAGTACCAAACCGGCCTTCCCATCGAAGGGCTCGGCGCTGACGGGCAGGTCCCGGGCGCGACCGTCTACCACGCGGGCACCCGCCTTGAGGACGGCGTCTATAAGACGGCGGGCGGCCGCGTGCTGGGGGTCACCTGCACCGCCCCGACGGCCGGGGAGGCGCTCCGAAACGCCTACCGCGCGGCGGAGGGCATCCGGTTCGAGGGCGTGCATTTCCGCCGGGACATCGGCGCGCGCAACCACAGATAACAAAAAAAGGAAGGCCGCGCGCGGCCTTCCTTTTTTGGCGCGCAGCCGCCCGCCCGCATAGACTGTAGGGGAGGTGGTGCGCATGGCGACAGGTTCGGAGGGCGTGGTCGGGGCCGCGGGGATCGAAGGGGTGTTCGTTTCGGACGCGCAGGTCAACCGCGCCGCGCGGGCGGCCGCGGAAGCCGCGGGGCAGGCCTCCTCCACGG
>NZ_JAPJQF010000010.1:70030-71711 GCF_030825285.1 Anaerotruncus massiliensis (ex Togo et al. 2026) | reverse complement strand
CACCCGCAAGGCCCACAGGCCCAGACGGCGGGCCAGCCGGACCAAGTCCGGCTGGGCGCCTTTGTGCCCCGGCGTGTGCGAGACCTCCCCCCACCGACGGGAACCCCCCCCCCGGGGCCCCGTCTGCCCCCAAACCCCGCCGTGCCACACCCCCGCCCGCGGGGTCCAACTGTCTAACAAAATGTAACCGGGGCGCGCCGTCCATCCGGACGGCGCGCCGCTTTTATTTTGGGTGCTTACCGGACGCCGGGGATGGCGGGAAGCCCGTCGAAGCCCTTCTGCAGGTCGGCGTCGGTGGGGATGTAGTCGCTCATGACGCCGTCGTGGAAGGCGGAATAGGCGGTCATGTCGAAGTAGCCGGTGCCTGTGAGGCCGAAGAGGATGGTCTTTTCCTCGCCCGTCTCCTTGCAGCGCAGTGCCTCGTCGATCGCGGCGCGGATGGCGTGCGCGCTCTCGGGGGCGGGGAGGATGGTCTCCTGCTTGGCGAAGAAGACGGCGGCCTCGAACACCTTGGTCTGCTCGACCGACACGGCCTCCATGTAGCCGTCGTGGTAGAGCTTGGAGAGGATGGGGGACATGCCGTGGTAACGCAGCCCGCCCGCGTGGTTGGCGGAGGGGATGAAGCCGCAGCCGAGGGTGTACATGCGGGCGAGCGGGGTAATCCGGCCGGTGTCGCAGAAGTCGTAGGCGTACCGCCCGCGGGTGAGGGAGGGGCAGGAGGCGGGCTCGACCGCGACGATGCGGGGGTCGGCTCTGCCGGTCAGCTTATCCTGCATGAAGGGGGCGATGAGTCCGCCGAGGTTGGAGCCGCCGCCCGCGCAGCCGATGATCACGTCGGGATACTCGCCGATCATCTCCATCGCGGTCTTGCTCTCAAGGCCGATGACCGACTGGTGGAGCAGCACCTGGTTGAGCACCGAGCCGAGCACATAGCGGTACCCCTCGGTGGAGACGGCCTTTTCGACCGCCTCGGAGATGGCGCAGCCGAGGCTTCCGCCCGTCTCGGGGTCGGCGGCGAGGATGCGGCGCCCGGCCTCGGTGGTGTCGCTCGGGCTGGCGACCACGTCCGCGCCGAAGGTCTGGATGACCGCCTTGCGGAAGGGCTTCTGGTTGTAGGAGACCTTGACCATGTAGACGGTCAGCGGCAGCCCGAAATAGGAGCACGCCTCGGCGAGCGCGGTGCCCCACTGGCCGGCGCCCGTCTCGGTGGTAAGCCCCCTGAGCCCCTGCCGCTTGGCGTAGTAGGCCTGCGCCACGGCGGAGTTGAGCTTGTGGCTGCCGGAGGTGTTGTTGCCCTCGAACTT
This sequence comes from Anaerotruncus massiliensis (ex Togo et al. 2026), assembly GCF_030825285.1. Lineage (NCBI taxonomy): Bacteria > Bacillati > Bacillota > Clostridia > Eubacteriales > Oscillospiraceae > Anaerotruncus > Anaerotruncus massiliensis (ex Togo et al. 2026). The sequence goes on along the minus strand of NZ_JAPJQF010000010.1, from coordinate 70,407 downwards.
GTAGTAGATCTTCGCCGGGGTGCCCAGCGCGCGCTCCAGGCTGTAGGCGCGGATGAGCGGGGAGGGGCGGTACATTTTATAGAACTCGCGGATCTCTTCGGGGATGTCGACGTAGCGGGTCACGGCGTCGAGCTCCTGGTGCGCCAGCTCGTCGCAGAAGACGGGGCGCAGGTCGGCCTCGGTGACCGGCCGCATCGTCGCGGGATTGAGCATCGGGTCGGGTTGTTCCTTCATATCGGCGCGCAGGTTGTACCACTGGCGGGGAATCTGGTCCTCGGAGAGATAGATCCTGTGCGGCACGTTGTTCGATTTCATGGCGGGTGCTCCTTTCAGATGTTGGATTTGCAAACAAACGGGCAAACAAAAAAGGCTTTTGC
>NZ_JAPJQF010000010.1:0-69930 GCF_030825285.1 Anaerotruncus massiliensis (ex Togo et al. 2026) | reverse complement strand
TGCGGTACCACCCAAATTGGCGTCGAAACGCCCGCTCATTCCGCATACTGACATATGCGCTTCCTGGATAACGGGTGAAGATCCCGTCGGGCACTACTCGGGAAATCCCTTTCGTCCCGCCCTCGCGAGTCCATTCAGCCCGGGCCCTCCCGCCGCAATCGCACCGCCTGCGGCTCTCTGTGGGGATGGCGAACGCGCCTACTCTTCTCGGTCGTCGGTTTGCCGTTCGTTTGATTTAGAGAGATTATACAGCGGCGGGAAGGATTTGTCAACCACGATTTTTTCGCCAAAGGGAAACCTTACAACAGGGTGTCAAAAATTGACATGACATTTGTTGGATATTACCAGATTCAAATGTCGCATATTGCAGAAAAATGGAAAATATATTATAATTAAATTTACCAACTTATGGACAAACTGTGACAATGTGACAGGAGAAAACCGATTTGATGATCCTACTGCTGGGATGCCTGAGTTTCCTGCTTTTCGTGCTCGGCGATCTGAACAGCGTCAACTGGGGAGTGCGCGCGCTGCGGCCCTGTTTTTTTGCCGGGTGCCTGCTGCTGGCGGGTTCCACGGCGGCGCTGCTCATCACCGCGCGCCCACGTTTCCTGCTCCCCGCGCCGCTGCGCGGGCTGGCCGGTTTTTTGGGCGCTCTGTTCCTCCTCCTGCTCGTCTACTCCCTCTTTTTCGCGCTTCCCTTCCAGCAGACCTATCTGGAGGAGGCCGCCGAGCGCCGCGCGTACGACCGCGGGGTCTACGCCCTCTGCCGGCACCCGGGGGTGCTCTGGTTCATCCTGTTTTACCTCTGCTGCTGGCTGGTGCGGGGCTCGGACGCGCTCTTTTGGGCGTGGGTCCTCTTCAGCCTGCTCAACGTGGGATATATCGTGCTGCAGGACCTTTACATCTTTCCGCGCACCTTCGGCAATTACGGCGAATACCGGAAGACCACCCCCTTTTTGATCCCGAACCGCGCCAGCATGCGGCGCTGCGCGGCAACGATAAAGGCAGGAGAGGAGCATGGGCGTGAACTTTGAGGAGAAGCTCAGGAACCAGCAGTACGACGATCTCTGGCAGGAGTACTGCGGATTCCTGGACCTGGATATCGGCGGCTACATGCAGATCCAGAGAAGGCTGATGGAGGAGCAGATCGGGCTGTGGAGCGCGAGCGCGCTTGGCAAAAAGCTCCTCGACGGCGGCAGGCCCCGGACGGTCGAGGAGTTCCGCCGCGCGGTTCCGCTGACGACCTTCGAGGACTACGCCGACGTCCTGCTGCAAAAGCGCAGCGAAATGCTGCCCGCCGAGCCGGTGGTCTGGATCCAGACCACCTGGGAGGGCGGCAAGCACCCGATCAAGCTCGCGCCCTATACGCGCGGAATGCTCGACGTCTTCAAGCGCAACATGGTGGCGGCGCTCATGCTGGCCACCAGCAAGCGCCCCGGCCAGTTTTCCATCGCGCCCTGCGACCGGACCCTCTACGGGCTGGCGCCGCTGCCCTATGTGACGGGACTGTTCCCGCTGATGCTCGACGAGGAGCTGCCCCTGCGGTTTTTGCCGCCGGTGGACGAGGCGGTGAGGATGTCGTTCGGCGAGCGCAACAAAAAGGGCTTCGCGCTCGGCCTGCAAAACGGACTCGACCTCTTTTTCGGGTTGAGCAGCGTCATCAGCTATATCACCACGAGCTTCACCGCGGGGGGCGGGAAATCGAAAAAGAACCTGTTCCAGTATTCCCCCGCCATGGTCTGCCGCTACCTCGCGGCCTCCTACCGCGCGAAGCGGGACGGCCGCACCGTGCAGCCGAAGGACATCTTCCGCCTCAAGGCGCTCATCTGCGCGGGCACCGACACAAGCTACTACAAGCCCTCGCTCGAGGAGGCGTGGGGGGTGCGCCCGATGGAGATTTACGCGGGCACCGAGCCGACGCTGATGGCGACCGAGACGTGGGCGCGCAACGGCCTCGTCTTTTTCCCCGACAACTGCTTTTATGAGTTCATTCCGGAGGGAGAGATGTATAAAAATCTTGACGACCGGACCTACCAGCCCAAGACCTGCCTGATGGACGAGCTGACCGCCAACCAGAATTACGAGGTGGTCATCACGGTGCTCAAGGGGGGCGCGTTCGTCCGCTACCGGGTGGGGGACGTCTTCCGGTGCCTCAGCACGGGCGGCGAGCAGGAGGGGGCGCGCCTGCCGCGCTTTACCTTTGTGGACCGGATTCCCACCGTCATCGACATCGGCGGCTTCACCCGCATCACCGAGGACACGATCTCCGACGTGGTGCGCCTGTCGGGGCTGGGCATCCACGACTGGGCGGCGCGCAAGGAGTACAGCGCGGACAACCGCCCCTACCTGCACCTCTACCTCGAGATCGCCTCCGGGTCGCTCGAGGTGATGGCGGTGAGCAAGCAGCTGCTCCGCGAGCATCTGAGCGTCTACTTCAAGTACTTTGACAACGACTACAACGACCTGAAAAAGATGCTCGGCATCGAGCCGCTGCAGATCACCATCCTGCGCACCGGCACCTTCGACGCCTTCCGCCGGGCGACCGGGCAGGAGGTCCGCCGGATCAACGAGTCGAGCTTCCGCATCTCCGAGCTGCTGCGTTTCCAGGAGCGGGACTATCCGCTGGAAAGGGGAGTCGTGACGCCATGATCCAGATTCCGTTCCTCTATGTCCCGATCGCGGGCGTCTGCTGCTACACCATCCTGCTGCTCGCGCTGGCCGCCGCCAAAAAGAACCGGCTCATCCGCTCCTTCATGAACCTGCTGGGCTGCTACCTGCTCTGGACGGCCGGATCGATGCTCATGCGGCTGCAGTTCTACCCCGGCTTTGAGCTGTGGTACGAGGTCTCGATCCTCAGCCTCTTCTGCATCCCGCTGCTCCTCTACAATTTCATCTTCAACTTCGTCGACGCGAAGGGCCTCTTCTTAAAGCGGCTGTGGACGGTCCTGACCGCCGCCACCCTCGTGCTGACCCACTTCGAGGTCTTCCTCAAGCGGCCCGTCTTCATCGACCTCGGCAACGGGACGGGCGTTTTCCGCTACGATACCGGCTGGGAAATCGCCATCCCCTGCGTGCTCTTTTTCTTCATCATCCTCTCGTCGGCGGTGATGCTCTTCAAGTCGCGGGAGCTCACCTCCGCCTGGACCCGCCCGATCGTGGTGGGCATCTGCTTTCTCTTTCTGGGCAACGTCCTGTCGATCGTGCCGGGCAACATCTTCCCGTGGGACACCCTGTCGGGCATCATCAACGCGGGCTACATGTTCTACGCCCTCTACCGCAAGCGGCTCTTCAGGCTGACGCTGCTCGTATCGCGCGGCACGATGCTCGCGGCCAGCGCGGTGCTCGTGTCGGTGCTCTTCGCCTACTGGGCGGGCCCGCTCGAGCGGATGATTCTCGACTATTTCCCGCAGGTCCGGGGCTACCAGACGCTGATCATCGCGATCCTCTTCGCGGGGATCATCCTCGCCTCCTACAAGCTCCTCTATCGGGTGATGGACAACCTCTTCGTACGGGATACGCAGGTGCGCGCGCAGCACCTCAAGGAGTTCAGCCTGCGCGCGTCCAAGAGCCTCAACCTCGACGAGATCCTGCGCGAGCTGGTCGAGGTGGTCAAGGACACCGTCTCGGTCGAGAAGGTCTACGTCTGCCTCGAGGACAGCGGCGGCGAGACCTACCGCACCGCCTATTCGGCCAGCCCGCTCGACGTGAAATCCTTTTCCCTCCAGGCGGCCAACCCCTGCATCCAGTGGTTCCAGGAGCACGACGGCTGCCTGATGCTCCGGGACTTTCAGCGCAGCGTGCTCTATAAATCGATGTGGGAGTCGGAGAAGCAGATGCTGGCGAACATGCACATCGAGTGCATTGTGCCGCTCAAGAGCGACAGCGACCTCGTGGGCATCCTGCTGCTCTCCACCAAGCCCAAAAAGGGCGGTTACTCCTTCGACGACATCGCCTTCCTCGAATCGGTGCAGTCGGTGGCGTCGATCGCGATCAAAAACGCGAACCTCTACAAGAAGGCGTACGACGAGTCTCGCATCGATCCGCTGACCGGCCTGCTCAACCGGAAGTCCTTCTACGAGAAGCTGGGGGAGGAGTTCGAGCGGTGCAAGAACCACTCGATCGCGCTCGTCATCCTCAACCTCGACGACTTCAAGCTCTTCAACCAGCTCTACGGCAACCGCGAGGGGGACGCGGCGCTCCAGCATGTGGCGCGGATCATCTCCACGACGCTGGGGAGCAACGGCTCCGCTGCGCGGTACGGGGGGAAGGAGTTCGCGCTCATCCTGCCCTTCTTCGACACGATGAAGGCGCTCAACCTCGCGGCCGACATCAAGGGACAGATCGCCAACATGAACCGCGGCGTGGAGGGGGAGAGCCTCAAGGTCATCACCCTCAGCGGCGGCGTGTGCGTCTACCCCTACGCGGCCTCCAACCTCGCGCAGCTCATCAGCAACGCCGACATGGCGGTCTACAACGCCAAGCGCAGCGGTAAGAACAAGATCATCGCCTATTCGCTCGAGTCGCCCCTCTCCCAGGCGCCGATGGAGTCCCCACTCATCGAGGGCGGGCGCTACGAGGAATACGCGCCGACCATCTTCGCGCTGACCGCCGCGATCGACGCCAAGGACCACTACACCTTCAACCACTCACAGAACGTGGCGGAGTACTCCACCGCGCTCGCGCGGGCGATCGGGCTGAACGCCGACCATGTCAAGATCATCTACGAGGCCGCGCTGCTGCACGACATCGGCAAGATCGGCATCCCCGAGCACATCCTGACCAAGCCGGGGCGGCTGACCCCCGAGGAATACAGCATCATGCAGAAGCATGTGGAGAACTCGGTGGCGATGATCCGCCACCTGCCCTCGCTCGACTACGTGATCCCGGCCGCAATCGGCCACCACGAGCGGTGGGACGGCAAGGGCTACCCGCGGCGGATCGCGGGGGAGGACATCCCGCTGTCCGCGCGCTGCCTGGCGATCGCGGACGCCTTCGACGCGATGACGACCGCGCGCTCCTACAAGCCGGCGATGCCAGTGGAGTTCGCGATCGCGGAGATCGAACGCGGGGCGGGCACCCAGTTCGACCCCAAGCTCGCGCCCGTCTTCGTGGAGCTGGTGCGGTCGGGGAAGGTCCTCCCGAAGGAGGCCGCCCCCGCAAAATAGGAGAAACCGGACGCCCGGACCGTTTATGCGGTCCGGGCGTCCTTGTCGTATCCGCCAAAAACCGGCCGCACGGCGGCTTTCAGCGTGGCGGATACGGAAAAAGTAGAGGTAATATTGCACAAAAACCATTAAAAGAACTTGCGAATTACGCCGAAAGGTCTATAATAAATGTGAAAAAAGTGTGAGAAAACGGGAAAGGAAAGAGGAGAATCGAATGTCATACAAATTTCTGATGGACATCGCGCTTATTCTGGTGAGCACGAAGGTTCTGGGGCTCCTGACGAAACGCTACCAGATGCCCCAGGTCGTCGGCGCTCTGCTCGCGGGGCTGATCCTCGGCCCGGCGATGCTCAACGTCCTGCAGGCGACCGACTTTCTGGCGCAGGTGTCCGAACTGGGCGTCATCGTCATCATGTTTACCGCCGGTATGGGCACCGACATCCAGGAACTGAAAAAGACCGGGAAGGCGGGATTTGTCGTCGCGCTGTGCGGCGTGCTCGTCCCGCTCGCGATGGGCGCGGGGCTGGCCTTCTTCTTCAACCGGGGCGAATTCGCGCACCCCGGAAGCGTCCTGCTCCAGAACATCTTCATCGGCGTCATCCTGACCGCCACCTCGGTCAGCATCACGGTCGAGACTCTCAAGGAGCTCGGCAAGCTCTCCACCAGGGTGGGCAACACGATCTTAGCAGCCGCCCTCATCGACGACATCCTCGGCCTGATCGCGCTGACCGTCGTGACGAGCCTGGCGGGCGCGCAGGTCAGCATGGTGGTCGTCTTTGTCAAGATCGTCGCCTTTTTCGTCTTCGTGGGCGTGGTCGGCGTACTCGTCAGCAGGCTGCTCGGCTGGTATATGACCAAGGTCATGCATGACAAGGACCTGCACCGTTTCCCCCTGCTGGCCTTTGTCCTCTGCCTTGTGATGGCCTTTTGCGCCGAGGAATTTTTCGGCGTCGCGGACATCATCGGCGCCTTTTCCGCGGGTGTGATCATCGCCACCACCCCCAAGGCAAAATACATCGAATCGAAATTTTCCCCGCTCTCCTACCTGCTGCTGACCCCGATCTTCTTCGCGAGCATCGGCATCAAGGTCGTGCTGCCCAAGATGGACGCGGCGATCGTGCTCTTCGCGGTGATGATGGTGCTTGTGGCGGTCGTCTCCAAGCTGATCGGCTGCGGGCTCGGCGCGAAGCTCTGCGGATTTACCAACCGCCAGTGCGTGCAGGTCGGCTTCGGCATGGCCTGCCGCGGCGAGGTCGCGTTGATCGTCGCCAACAAGGGCATGGCGATGGGGCTCATGCCGCCCGCCTTCTTCGGCCCGGTGATCATCATGGTGGTCTGCGCGGCGATGCTGACGCCCATTCTGCTCAAGCTGGTCTTCAAGCCCGCCAAGGGCGAGGCCCCCGAGGAGATGGAGCAGAGCGACCTGGTCGACCGCTACGACGAGGTCGAACAGCTCGACTACGTGTCGCAGGGACTGCTGGCCGCCAACGACAAACTGCGTGAAAAGAACCAGAAGAAAAAGGACTAGGAACCAAAATAAAAAGCCCCCGGCCGGCGGCCGGGGGCTTTTTTGCTGCGTCAGACGCCGGAATCGAAGGCGGTCCACGGGTTCACGAAAACGTTGTTCACCGCCAGCGCGAAGTGCAGGTGCGGCCCGGTCGAATAGCCGGTGGTGCCCACCTCGCCGATCTTGTCGCCCTTTTTGACGGCGTCGCCGGCGGAGACGGAGAGAGAATCCATATGGTAGTAGAAGCTCTTGAGGCCGTAGCCGTGCTCGATGACGACCGTGTTGCCGGTGAGCTGGATGCGCTCGGCGAAGAGCACGCGGCCGTTGTTGGCGGCGAGCACGTCGGTGCCCGTTTTGGCGGCGATGTCGATCCCCCCGTGGCGGGAGGGGGTCGGGTCGCCGTTGGTGTAGCGGATGCAGCCGAACTGGGTGGTGATCTCGCCGGAGACCGGCTGGAGGAAGGGGTTCTCCCAGTACTGCACCGGGTCGGCGACCGCCTTGAGCGGCTCGACCTTCTCCTCCCATTCGGCGTTGGCGGCGGCGGAGAGCGCCGTCTCCTCCGCCGTGGCGGCGTCCATCTCGAGGTACTGCACCTCGAATTCCCGCTGCTCGACGACGATCTCGCGGGTGAGGACCTCATCCTCCGCTGTGACGGTGAGGCCGTAAACGCCCGCCGGGGTGGTGTAGCGCACCGGCAGCAGCGCGATCTGGCTTCCGTCTCCGGCGAAGAAGAAGCGGGGCGAAAATCCGAGGTCGCTTTCGGCGGAAAGCTCCACGCCGTCGGCGTAGAGGGCGCGCAGGACGACCGTCTCCCCCTGCCGCGCGGCGGCGTTCAACGAGAGCTGCACCGGGAACGCGCAGTCGACCGTGAAGCGGTAGACGGTCCCGCCGGCGGCGGCCTCGTAGGCATAGCCGCCGTTTTGCGCCGGCAGAAAACCGCCAAGCTCCCCCGACTCCCCCGCGAAGACGGTCCCGCCCCCTGCGTCGGTCACGGTGACGGCGTACCCGCCGGGAAGAAGCGGCAGCTCCGCCGGGTCGGAGACCGGAAAGACGGGCGCTTCCGCGCCCGCTTCCACCAGCTCGGCCCGATCCCCGAGGGAGACGGCGAGCGGCGGGGCGGGTTCGGGCGCCTCCGGCGCGGCCGAACCGGCGGACTCCGCCGTGGAAGGAGCCCGACGCGCTTCCGGGGAGGGGAGGCGGGCGGCGCAGGCCGTCAGCAGAAAAGCCGCGGCCAGGGCGAGGACGCGGACGAGATGACGCTTCATGTGAAAACCTCCTTTGCGGGGATATCCTTTTTTCCATCTTATCATGGATTGCGCCCGGGCTCAACCGCCCGGGCGCGGAAATTTGAAAAAACAGGCAGGAAAATCTCCCCTTCCCGCAGCGGATATGCTATACTGTGGAAAAAGACGGGAGGGCTGAATATGTACGACGTAGTGGCGGTCGGCGAACTGCTGATCGATTTTACCCCGGCTGGAACGAGCGATCGCGGAGCGGCGCTCTTTGCGCGCAACCCGGGCGGGGCGCCCGCGAACGTGCTCGCGGCGGTCACCCGCCTCGGCGGAAGGACCGCTTTTATCGGCAAGGTGGGGGAGGACGGCTTCGGGCGGTTCCTCCGGGATACCCTCGACGGCCTTGGGATCGACACCTCCGGGCTCGTCATGACGGGGGAGGTCCCGACCACCCTCGCCTTCGTCCAGCTCGACGAGCACGGAGACCGCTCCTTCAGCTTCTACCGCAAGCCGGGCGCGGACATCATGCTCTCGCCCGGAGAGGTGATGCGGGAGCTCACCGGACAGGCGCGGATCATGCATTTCGGCTCGGTGTCGCTCACCGACGAGCCAAGCCGTTCGGCGACCCTCGCGGCGGTGCGCGCCGCGAAGGAGGCCGGCGCGGTCGTCAGCTACGACCCCAATTACCGCCCGCTCCTGTGGGAAAGCCCCGGCGAGGCGAAGCGGTGGATGCGCGAGGGGCTCTCCCTCGCGGACATCGTGAAGGTGTCCGACGAGGAGCTTACGCTGCTCACCGGCGAAACCGACCTCGAACGCGGCTCCCAAAAGCTCCTGGAGGCGGGCGCGTCCCTCGCGCTCGTCTCGCTGGGCGCGAAGGGGGCGTTCTTCCGGCTCGGGGAGCTGTGCGGGTGCCAGCCGACCTTCGACGTCAGGACGGTCGACACCAACGGCGCGGGGGATTCCTTCTTCGGGGCGGTGCTCTACCGCCTCTGCGGAAAGTCCCTCGCGGAGATCCGGAGCCTCACCCGTGAGGAGCTGGAGGACGTCCTCTCCTTCGGCAACGCGGCGGGTTCGATGACGACCACCCGCCCGGGCGCGATCCCCGCGCTGCCCACGATGGAGGAGGTGCTCGCCTGCCGCGCGCACACGCCGCTCCTGCTGAAATAGGGTATGGAAAGCCCCCCGCCGTCCGCCGGACGGCGGGGGGCTTTTTGGACGTTACCGCGCGGAGGCAAGCTCGCTGGCGGTGGCGACCGTGTGCCGGGCGGTGCGGTTTTTGACGCCGAGGATGACGCCGGACACGATCGGGACGAAGACGCAGTAGGAGGCGACGGTCACGAGCTGGGAGAGGGTGAGGGGGACGGCGCGGAACATTGGGGCCAGCAAGGGGTTGTAGATCGCGAAATACATGATCACGGCGGAGCTGAGCACCGCGCCCACAAGCTTGAGGTTGTTGAAGGGGTTGATCGCGAAGATGCTCTTCGTCTCGCTCTTGCACTCGAAGACGTGGATGAGCTGCATCATGACGAGCGCGAGCAGCGCGCCGGTGCGGGCGGTGTGCAGGTCGCCGCAGGAGCGGATGAGGGAGGTGAACACCCCGAGGGTGCAGATGCCGATCAGCAGCCCGCGGATGACGATCGTAAAGCCGAGCCCGTTCGAGAAGACCGATTCGTCGGCGCGGCGGGGTTTTTCGCGCATGACGTCCTTGTCGGGGGGCTCGAGGCCGAGGGCGATGGCGGGCAGCCCGTCGGTGGCGAGGTTCACGAGCAGGATCTGGATGGGCAGCAGCGGAACCGGCATGCCCATGAGCATGGCGAAGAACATCGTGACGACCTCGCCGATGTTGCAGGAGAAGAGGTAGCGGATGAACTTGCGGATGTTGCGGTAGATGACGCGGCCCTCCTCGACGGCGGACACCAGCGTGGCGAAGTTGTCGTCCATCAGGATGACCGAAGACGCCTCCTTGGTGACGTCGGTGCCGGTGACGCCCATCGAAACGCCGATGTCCGCCTCCTTGACGGCGGGCGCGTCGTTGACTCCGTCGCCCGTCATCGCCACGACGTTGCCCTGCTTTTTAAGGGCGCGCACGATCCGCAGTTTGTGCGCGGGGGTGACCCGTGCGAAGACGGAGATGCGCTTGATTTCCCGGGCAAGCGCCTCGTCGCTCATCCCGTCGAGCTCGCTTCCGGTGACGACCCGGTCGCCCGGCTGGTAGATCGAAAGCTCGGCGGCGACCGCCTTGGCGGTCACGGCGTGGTCGCCGGTGATCATGACCGGCCGGATGCCCGCCTCGCGGCATTTGGCGACCGCGCCGTAGGCCTCTTTGCGGGGCGGGTCGAGCATGCCGGCGAGCCCCGCGAAGATCAGCCCCTGCTCGCCGCGGTCGTCGGGGGAGGAGGCCTCCCGGTAGGCGAAGCCGAGCACGCGCAGCGCGCGTCCCGCCATCGCCTCGTTTTGGGCGGCGATCTGCCTGCGCAGCTCGGGGGTGAGCGGGACGATCCCGGATTTGGTGGCGCACCGGGTGCACCGCTTCTGGAGGATGTCGGGCGCGCCCTTGGTGAAGAGGAACCGCCTGCCGTCCTCCCGGCGGACGATGACGGACATCATCTTGCGGGTGGAGTCGAAGGGGATCTCCCCCTCGACCTCGTAGGGACGGGATTCCCGGTAGAGCCCCGCCTTGGCGGCCATGACGAGCAGGGCGGCCTCGGTCGGTTCTCCGAACACCTCGAGCTCGCCGCCCTTGGAGAGCCCCACCAGCCCGCGTAGCCCCTCCCGCTTTGGGGTGACGGAGGCGTTGTTGCAGAGCAGCGCCACGTCGAGCAGCATGGCGGCGGAGGGGAAGTCGCAGGGCTCGACGACGCGCCCGTTGAGGGTAAACTGCCCGGTGCTCTCGTTGCCCGCGCCGCTCACCTCCAGGCGGCAGTCGAGGGTCTGGACCGCCTTGACGGTCATGCGGTTCTCGGTGAGGGTCCCGGTCTTATCCGAGCAGATGACGTTGGCGCAGCCGAGCGTCTCGACGGCGTGCAGCCGCCGGATGAGGGCGCCCCGCTTGACCATTCGCCCGACCGAGAGGGCAAGCGCGATCGTGACGACGGCGGGCAGGCCCTCGGGGATGGCGGCGACGGCCAGCGAGATGCCGGTGAGCAGCATATTGAAGGGGTCCTCGCCGCGCAGGATGCCGGTGACGGCGACGACGCCGCAGATGACGAGGCAGGCCACGCCGATGACCTTGCCCATCTGGGCGAGGCGCTTCTGGAGGGGGGTGGGCTGCGCCTCGATGCCGCCGAGCATGTCCGCGATCTTACCCATTTCGGTGTCCGCGCCGGTGGCGGAGGCGCGGCAGATCGCCTTGCCCTGGGTGACGAGGGTGCCCATGTAGACGAGGTTCTTTTTGGCGGCGGCGGCGGGGTCGGCGGCGGGGGACTTTTCCACGCCGGCGGATTCGCCGCTGAGCATCGATTCGTCGCAGAGGATGCCGCCGCCCCCGAGGATGCAGCCGTCGGCGGGGACGCGGTCGCCCGCCTTGAGGCAGAAGATGTCCTGCGGGACCACCTCGCTGGCGGGGATGCTCCGGGCCTGCCCGTCGCGCACGACGACCGCCCAGGGTGCGGAGAGCTCGCCGAGCTTTTCGAGGGTGCGTTCGGTGCGGTACTCCTGGAAGAAGCCGAGCAGGGCGTTGATAAAGACGATCGCGACGATGGTGAGCGCCTCGGTGTATTCCCCCATCAGCGCCGAGACGACCGTCGCCGCGAGCAGGATCATGATCATGGCGTCGCGGAACTGCCCCGCAAAGATTTTGAGCATACCGGCTTTCTTGCCCGCGCGGATGCGGTTTTCCCCGTGCTCGGCGAGCAGTTTTTCGGCCTGTCGGCCGGTCAGTCCCTGATAGTCCTCCATAGGATGTTTCAGTCCTTTCCCGTCAATACTCTTGTCCCTAATATCTATTCCGGACACGTATGGGATATGCCTTCGCGGGGAAGGGCGGAGGGACGCGAAACGCCCGCCCCGCGCAGGCGGGGCGGGCGTTTTTATACGCAGAAATGCGGGTCAGAACTGCGAAAGCTCCTCTGGGGAGAGATCGCTCGCGGGCGGCTTCAGCGCCGCCTCGGGGTCGGTGTCGTTGTTCTTGCGGGGTTTGCCCCGGAAGAGCAGGTAGAAGGTCGGCAGAAGCAGCAGCGTCAGCACGGTGGAGGCGGTCAGGCCGCCGATGATGACGATTGCCATGCCCTGCATCGCCTCGGCGCTCTCGCCGATCGCAAGGGCCATCGGGAGCATCGAGAGGACGGTGGTCAGCGTGGTCATCAGGATGGGGCGCAGGCGGCTGCGGCCCGCGTAGATGAGCGCGGTCTCGGCGTCCATGCTGCCCCGGTAGCTGTTGGCGGTATCGATGAAGAGGATACCGTTGTTGACGACGGTGCCGACGAGCATCAGGAAGCCCATCAGCGAGGGCATGCTCATCGTCACGCCCGACAGCAGCATCAGCCCGAAGGAGCCGATGAGGGAGAAGGGGACGCAGATCATGACGATGATCGAGAAGCGCGCGGATTCAAACTGCATCGCCATGACCATGAAGACGAGCAGGATTGCGGTGAGGATGGCCCCGCCGAGGGCGGAGAACTCCTCGTTCATGCTCTCCATCATGTCGCTCGTGGCGATCGAAACGCCGGTGGGCAGGATGCCCTCGACCGACTTGGTGACCTCCTGCGTGATCTTCGCGGCGTTCCTCTCGGCGGCGGTGGTGAGCTGGCCGGAGACGGTCACGATGTACTGGTTGTTCTGGCGGTCGATCTGGAGGGGCGCGTTGGAGTACTCAATCGTCGCGATGTCCAGGAGCGGGACCTGCCGCCCGCCGGGGGCGGTGAGCATCAGCCCGGACAGGTCCGCGACCGTCTGGTAGCGGTCCTTGGGGTACTCGATGCGGATGTCGTACTCCTGCCCGTTGACGCGCAGCGTGTCGGGGGAGTTGCCCTCCATGATGTTGTAGACGGTGCCGATGACCTGCTTCGGGGTGAGCCCGACGGCGGTCGCCTTGATCGGGTCGACCTTGATCTCCGCCTGCGGGTCGCCGGAGGAGACGGTCGAGGTGACGCGCACGACTTCGCCGCGCCCGCGCAGCTGCTCTTCGATCTGCCTGGAGACGCCGCGCAGGGTGTCGAGGTCGTTGCCCTGGATATTCACGTCGACGCTCGAGCCGCCGCCCATCATCGACATCATGCTCGAGGCGCTCACGTCGACGTCGTAGCCGACCGTGTTGGCGGTCTGGGCGCGCCAGATGTCGACCCATTCCTTGGTGCTCTTCTCGCGGTCGCCCCGGAGATAGACGGAGATCGAACCGCCCCCGCCCGACGAGAGCATCGAGCTGCCGCCGCTCGACAGGGAATAGCGTTCCACGTCGGGGCATTCGGCGACCATCGTTTCGAGGCCGGTGAGGATCCTGTCGACCTCCGCGAGCTTGAGCCCCGGCTTGGTGTCGACCGAGATCGAGATGGAGCCCTGGTCGATGTCGGGCATCAGCTGCATCGGGATGAAGAAGACCATCCCGACCGAAACGACGAGCAGCACGACGGAGACGATGACGACCAGCGCCTTGTGGCGGAAGGTCTTTTTGAGGAAGCCGCCGTAGGAGACCTCCACCTTTTTGAGCCAGAGGCCGAACCTGCCCTCCCGCTCGACCGGCTTGAGGCGGCAGAACATGAGCGGGACGATGGTCAGCGCGGAGATGAGCGACGCGGTCAGCGAGAAGATGATCGTGAAGCCCAGCTGGCGGAACATCTGCCCGGACAGGCCCTTCAGGATGCTGATGGGCAGGAAGACGACGATGGTGGTGATCGTCGAGGCGATGATCGAGCTGGTGACGAACTTCGCGCCCTCGAGCGCGGCCTCCCGGTGGGTGAGCTGGCGCTCCTGCCGCTGGAAGCAGCTTTCGAGCACGACGATCGAGTTGTCGACCATCATGCCGACGCCGATGATGAGCCCTCCGAGGGAGACGACGTTGAAGGAGAAGCCCATCATGTTCATAAGGATGAGGGTGGTGAGCACCGAGACGGGGATCGAGCTTCCGACGATGAGGGAGGCGCGCCAGTCCCGGAAGAAGAGGAAGAGCACGATCATGCAGAGGATGACCGCGCCGATCAGCGTCTGGATGACCGTCTTGATCGAAGCGAGGATCTGCTCGCTCGAGTCGTTGATGACCGACATCTCGACGCCGATGTTGCTGTCGTTGATTTTGTTCATCGTGTCGATGACCGCGCGGGAGACGTCGACGGTGCCGGCGCTCTGCCGCTTGGTGATCGAGATCATGACCGTCTCATGGCCGTTATAGCGGCTGATCGAGCCGGCCTCCTCGGTGCCCTGGTAGACGTTCGCCACGTCGGACAGGTGGATGACCTGGCCGGTGGGGAGGGTGATGGGGATGTTTTTGAGCGATTCGACGGTGTTGTAGCTGACGCCGCCGCGCAGGGAGAGCTCCTGGTCGCCGCGGTCGACGCTGCCGGCCGGGATGGAGAAGTCGGCGGCGCCCACGAACCCGATGATCGTGTTCATGTCGAGCTTATACTGCTTGAGGCGCTCCTCGTTGAGGGTGACGCTGATGTAGTCCTTCTGTCCGCCCATCACGTCGGCGGTGGCCACGCCCGAGAGCTTTTCAAACTCGGGCTTGACGTCGTCGTCGATGAGACGGAGCAGGTCGACGTCGCCCGTGGCGTTGGCGGAGAGGACGATGCTCGGCATCATGTCCATGCTGACCTCGATGATGGTCGGGGTCTGGGCGTCGTCCGGCAGGGTGCTCTTATACATGTCGAGCTTCTCCTGCAGATCCATGTGCGCCACGTCCATGTTGGCGCCGTAGTCCATCTCGAGCATGACGAGCGACATGTTCTCCTTGGACTGCGAGGTGACGTTCTTGACGCCGCTGAGGCTCGCGGCCGAGTCCTCGATGACCGAGGTGACGAGGTCGTTGACCTCCTCAGGCCCCGCGCCCGGATAGATGGTGAGGATGATCATGGCGGGCATCTCCATGTCGGGCATGAGCTCGAGCGGAGCCCCGAGCATGGCCGAAAAGCCGAAGACCACCAGCGCCAGCACGACGATGAACATCGACACAGGGCGCCTGATCGCAAGTTTCGTTAAATTCATAGGGCGTCAGTCCTCCTGTGCGCCGCCGAAAGCGGCGTCGGAAGCGGCGTCGTCCGGCTCGGCCTGCTGGCCTTCGGAAGCGGCTTTTGCGGAGGACGCCTCCTCCGCGGCGTCCTCTCCGGAGGAGGCCTCTTCGGAGGCGGCGCCGGAAGAGGCGGCCGCGGCCTCGGCCGCCGGGACGACGGCGGCGCCGTCGGTGAGGTTGGGGTGCCAGGTGGAGATGATCCGGGAGGCGGCGGTCAGGCCGGACGTGACCTCGACCGACTCCTCGTTGGAGATGCCCGTCTCGATAAAGGTTTTGACCGCGCGGCCGTTCTCGAGCAGGTAGACATACGCCGCGCCGTCCTCATAGTAGACGACGCTCTGCGGGATGAGCAGGCTGCCGCGCGCCTTGGCGGTGTCGGCGGTGACCTTGACCGAAAGCCCGGTCAGAAGGGCGCCGTCGTCCTCGTCGGCGGAGGCTTTCACCTTGAAGAGTCCGGTGGCGGGGTCGACCATCGTGCCGACCTCGGCGATGGTGCCCTCATAGGTCCTGCGGCCGTTTTCGATCGTGACCTTGTCGCCGGCCGCCATCTGGTCGACCGCGTCGGCGGGGACGTAGAAGGTGACCATGAGGGTTGATTTGTTGGAGACGGTGTAGGCGGGGCTCGACTGGGAGACCAGCCCCTGCTCGGAGACGTTTTTCTGCTCGATCACGCCGTCGATCGGGGAGGTGACGCGGGTGTATTCGAGCTGCTTGGCCTGCGCCTCAAAGGCGGCGGTCGCCTGCCCGAGGGAGGCCTTGGCGACCTTGATCGCGTCGTTATGTACCGCGTCCTTGGTCAGCTCGTAGATCTGCTCGGCCGACTCGTAGGCGGTCTGCGCGTTGCGCACGGCGGTGCGGAGCTGCTTGTGCTGCGCGTCGTCGCCGTCGTCGAGGTCGTTGTAGTTGGCGCGCATCATCAGGTACTGGGCTTCCGCCTGGTCGTAGGAGGCCTCGAGCCCCTGCTTCTGCGCCAGCAGACGTGCGACTTCATCCGGGTCCCCGGCCTCCTGCGCCTGCTTGATCGCCGCGTCTTTTTCGGCGATCTGCTGCTTCAGGCTCTGCATCGACTGCTGGAAGGCGGCCATGCCGTTCGAGATGTCGTCCATCGAGTCCTCGGTGCCGTCGTTGTAGTCCCGCAGGCTCTGGCGGGCGTTCGAATAGGCGTTCTGCGCCTGCTTGAGCTGGCTTTCGAGCTGGATCATCTGCATGTCGAAGGAGCTGCCGAGCGCCTGGTCCATCTGGGCCTGCGCGCTCATGAGCTGCGCCTGCGCGATGTTCACCGACAGCTGGATGTCGGAGGGGTCGACTTCAAAGAGGAGCTCGCCCTTTTTGACCTCGTCCCCGACGTTCTTATGGACGGCCAGCACGGTGCCGGCGACCTTCGGGAAGACGCTGACGAGCTCATCCGGTTCCACGGTGCCGATGAACTCGGTGCTGAGGGAGAGGTCCCCCGTTTCGGCGGTCACGGTTTCCACATAGATGCTTTTTTCCTGGGCGGCCGTCTCCGCGGCCTTGGGGGCACAGCCGGCGGTTCCGGCCATCAGACAGACCGCCGTCAGGCAGGCTGCGAAGCGCGTGCGGTTTTGGTTCATGCGGATATCCCTCCAAATAATATAACAAAAATACAACAGGCTTAATCATAGTCCTTCTGTATGAACTTTTTTTGAACTCCCGAACCCGTAGAGCGGACTTTGGCGGAAATTTAACCTTTTGTTCATAAAAATCCGATATACTCAACATGGACTTGTGAAACTTTCTTAGGGGCGTGATGCGGATGTTCCATATCCTGGTGGCGGAGGACGATTACAGTCTGCGGGAATTGATGAGCGACTACCTGGCGGAAAACGGATACCAGGTCTATCAGGCGAAAAACGGCGCGGAGGCGCTCGCGGTCATGGAGGACGCGCACATCGACCTGCTGATCTGCGACATCATGATGGCGGAGCTGGACGGCTACCGGCTGACGCAGGAGCTGCGGCAGGCGGGGTACACGCTGCCGGTCATCATGGTGACCGCCCGGGAGACGCTGGAGGACAAGCACCAGGGCTTTCTGGCGGGAACCGACGACTATATGGTCAAGCCGGTCGATTTCGAGGAGCTGCTCTGGCGGGTGTCGGCGCTGCTGCGGCGGGCGCAGATGGCCAGCGGCCACAAGCTGCGCATCGGGGACATCGAGCTCGATTACGACGCGCTCTCGGTGACGGACGAGCACGGCACCGCGGTGCTGCCCAAAAAGGAGTTCCAGCTCCTCTTCAAGCTCCTGAACGCCCCCGGCAAGACCTTTACCCGCCAGCAGCTGATGGACGACATCTGGGGGCTTGACTCCGACGCGGACGAGCGCACGGTGGACGTGCACATCAAGCGCCTGCGGGAAAAATTCGGCGGCCTGCGGCAGTTCAAGCTCGTGACGGTGCGCGGGCTGGGCTACCGCGCGGAGAAGCTGGTATGAACGCGGGTAAAAGGGACGGCCGCGAGACGGCCGACATCCTGCGGATTCACTCGGTGCGCTTCAAATACCTGGTGACCCTCTTCGTGGTCATCTTCCTGGCGTGCGGGATCACCTATCTGGTCACCTTCATCAACATCTGGGGCAGGATGCAGCAGTCGGCCGAACTGCAGATCCAATCGGTCGTGGACATCTTCGCGGGGTTCATGGACCGCTCCGGCCTGACGACGCGGGACATCGTCGACGAGCTGAGAAAGCGCCTCGACGTCGTGGAGGTCTACGAGCGCGCGGATGAGCTGCCCGGACCCTTTTCCGGCGCCGCGCTCGAGCCGGGAAAGCTCGAGATGCGCACGGTGGAGGGCCGTTTTGAAGGGGCGGTGCGGATGCCGGACGGCTACCTGTACCTTTCGGTCACGCCCCCGCCGGGCCAGTTCACGGGGATCCGGAAGCTGGTGCTACAGACCCTCTTCCTCTGCGCGGCGATCGCGAGCCTCGGCGCGGTGGTCGCCATCCACCGCGCCATCCGCCCGTTGCAAAAGCTCAACCAGGCCATCCGGCAGGTGGCGCGCGGCAACTTCGACGTGCACGTCGACTTTGAGAGCCGCGACGAAATGGGGGTCGTGGTGCGCAACTTCAACTGGATGGTCGGGGAGCTGCGCAACATCGAATATCTCCGCAAGGACTTTGTGAGCAGCGTCTCCCACGAGTTCAAGACCCCGATCGCCGCAATCCAGGGGAGCGTCAAGCTGCTGACCTCGGCCCCCTATGGGAAGCTCAGCGAGGAGAAATTCCAGAAATACACCCGCCTGATCTCCGACGAGACCGACCGCATGGCGAGCCTCTCCTCCAATCTGCTGCGCCTGTCCAGGCTGGAAAACCAGTCGACCGCGGAAAACCCCACCGTCTTTTCCCTCGACGAACAGATCAGGCGCTGCATCCTGCTGCTGGAAAACCAGTGGCACGCCAGGCACATCGACCTCGACATCCAGCTCGACCGGGCGGACTACCGGGGGGACGAGGAGCTCGTGCAGCAGCTCTGGCTGAACCTGCTCTCCAACGCGATCAAGTTTACCGGCGAGGGGGGCAATATCTCGGTCAAGCTGCGCCGGGTCGTCGGCGGGCTGCGGGTGGAGATCGCCGACGACGGGATCGGCATGTCCCCCGAGACGCAGCAGCGCATCTTTGAGAAGTTTTACCAGGGGGACGGCTCCCACTCCCGCGAGGGCAACGGCCTCGGGCTTTCGATCGTCAAACGGATCCTCGACCTGCACGGCGGCGCGATCAAATACGAGAGCGCGCCGGGCGCGGGGACGACCTGCACGGTGACGCTGCCCGACCGGTAAAATTTTCTTCCCGGGGATGCAATACACGCCGGGACATGCTATGATATCCATGAGAATACCGGCCCCCGGGCCGCTGCAAGGAGGATTCCCATGAAACTGGTGATTCTGGAGCCGCTGGGCGTGGAAAAGGAAAAACTGCTGGCGATGGCGGAGAAGGCCGCCGCCGGGCGGATCGAAATCGTTTCTTATGACACCCGCGCCGAGGACGTGCCCACGCTCATCGAGCGCAGCCGGGACGCGGACGCGGTCGTGCTCTCCAACCTGCCCTATCCGCGCGAGGTGATCGAGCGGTGCCCCGCCCTCAAGCTGATCCTGGTGGCGTTTACCGGCGTCGACCATGTCGCGATGGACGCCTGCCGGGAACGCGGCGTCACCGTCTGCAACTGCGCGGGCTATTCCACCGTCGCGGTGGCCGATCTCGTGTTCGGGCTGCTGATCGCCCTCTGCCGCAGCATCCTTCCCTGCGACCGGGCGGTGCGGGAGGGCGGCACCAAGGCGGGGCTTATCGGAACCGAGCTGGAGGGCAAGAAGTTCGGGATCGTCGGCGCCGGGGCGATCGGCCTGCGCGTCGCGCGCATCGCCGAGGCGTTCGGATGCGAGGTGGTCGCCTACAGCCGTACCCAAAAGCCGGAGACGGGGCTGCGCTATGTCGGCCTCGACGAGTTGCTCTCCGGCTGCGACGTCGTGTCGCTGCATGTGCCGCTCAACGACGGGACGCGCGGGCTCATCGGCGCGCGGGAGCTGGGCCTCATGAAGAAAACCGCCTTCCTCATCAACACGGCGCGCGGCCCGGTGGTGGACAGCGCGGCGCTCGCGAAGGCGCTGTCCGATGGGGTGATCGCGGGCGCGGGGATCGACGTCTTCGAGACCGAGCCGCCCATCCCGCGGGACCATCCGCTCTTTTCCGCCCCCAACCTGGTCGCGACGCCGCACGTCGCGTTCGCCACGAAGGAGGCGCTTGAAAAGCGCGCGGTGATCGTCTTCGAGAACCTCGCGGCGTGGCTGGACGGCGCGCCGGAAAATGTCGTCCGGTAAGAACTGCAAAAGGCGGGACCCATTTATGGGTCCCGCCTTTGTTATCTTCCGTAAAAGATGACCATGCTCAACTCCACGGTTCCGGTTCCGGCGTTGCGGTAGCCGTGGGGACGGTCCGCGGCGAAGCGGATGGAGTCCCTGGGGCCGAGCGGGTAGTCCGTGCCGTCGACCGAAACGGCCGCATCCCCGGAAAAGACGGTGATGCTCTCCTCGGTGCCGGGCAGGTGGGGAGCCGCCTCAAGATGTCCGCCCGGTTCGATTTCGATGCGATAGAGCTCGAAGGGATGCGTTTCGTCGAAGGGGAAAACGGGGTATTTGCGGTAGTTGCCCGCGTCCTCCAGAAGCGGGGAGGCCTCCGCCGCGCGCACGACGGAGGTGCCCCCCTCCGCGCGCTCGAGCAGGGCGGAGAAGGAAATTTTCAGGCCGTTCGCGATCTTCCACAGAACCGAGATGGTGGGGTTGACATCCCCGCGCTCGATCTGCCCGAGCATGCTTTTTGAGACGCCGGTGAGCTGCGCGGCGGCGTCCAGACTCAGCTTCCGGTCGTCCCGGAGCCGCCTGAGGTTGCAGGCGACGGTTTCTTTTACATCCATGGCGTCCTCCCAGTCCGAGCTTGACAATATAATGCACATGATATACAATATAGTGCATATCATATCCTGCACAAAAAGATGACTATATTATACATCTGTTTGCCGAGGAGGTCAACCGCCATGTTCCATCCTGCATCTTTTCTGGCCTATATCTTCGTCACCGCCTTTACGCCCGGCCCCAACACGATCCTGTCGATGTCCAACGCGGGACGGCTCGGCTTTCGCCGCAGCTTCCCCTTCAATCTCGGAATCTGGGCGGGGTTTTCGGTGCTGATGCTGCTCTGTGGGGTGTTCTGCGGCGCGCTCTACACCTTTCTCCCGCGGATCAGGCCGTTCATGCTGGTGCTCGGCGCGGCCTACATGCTCTGGCTCGCGTGGCGGACGCTGTGCAGCTCCTCCCGCCTCGAGGAAAGGAAGGGGGGCGCGGGCTTCCTGGACGGTATGCTGCTGCAGTTCGTGAACGTGAAGGTGATCATCTACGGCGTCACCTCCCTGTCCGCCTATGTCCTCCCTTATTTCCGCCAGCCGCTTGTTGTGGCCGGCTTTGCACTCCTGCTGGCCTTTGTCGGCTTCCTTGGGACGGTTTGCTGGGCGCTCTTCGGCAGCCTCTTCCACCGCCTCTTCTCCGAACATGCCCGCGTGGTCAACCTCGTGATGGCGCTCCTGCTCGTCTGCTGCGCGGTGTCCCTCTTTCTCTGAGCATCCGCGGGGGAAACGAAAAATAGCTGCGGCCGCCCCGCGTAAGCGGGGCGGCCGCAGCCGTGAGGAAGACACGAACCGTAATTTACGGAGAGATCAATCAGACATCGTCGAAGCCGGTGAAGGCAACGATACGGCTGATGCAGCTCTCGCCCTCGGTGAACTTCCAGGGGAAGCAGCCGATGACGCAGCGCTTGTTGCTCAGCTCGTCGATCTGGCCGCCCAGGCACTCGGCGTGGATCGCCTCGTAGGGCTGGCAGAAGAGCTGGATGTGCATGGCCTGGTAGTTCTTCGGCCACTCGTAGATCTCGTTGAGGTGTTTGCCATAGCGCTCCATGAAGATCTTGTCGCAGGCCTCGGCCTCCATAGGCTCCCAGTCACGGATCTTGGTGTTCATCGGATGGTCGGCGGAACCGCAGTCGACGCCGATCCACTTGATTTCCATGTCGCGGACCCACTGGATGAAGTCCATTGACGGGCCGGGGTGACGCAGCATGTAGCGCTTCTCATCCGCGGTCGGCTGATCGAAGCCGTATTTGTGGTAGCCGGTGTTGATGATCAGGATATCGCCCTTGTGGACGTCGGCGCGGTCGGTGATGTCCTTCGGGGTGTAGATGCCGAAATCCTGCGCCATATCGGACAGGTCGACCACGACGCCGGGGGCGCACAGCTTGGTCAGCTCGAGGGACGCGATGTCGCGGCCGGCGGTATCAAAATGCAGGGGGCCGTCGAGATGGGTGCCGACATGGTTGGAATGGGTCACCAGCTGGCCGTTCGCACCGTTCGGCGCCAGGCGTTTGAAGAATTTCATCTGCATGGGCTCATAGGTCGGCCACGGCGGGGTGAGGATACCAATCGGGATGCTCAGGTCATAGATTTTCACGTCGCTCCACTTGCTCATAAAATTGCCTCCTTAAGATTGAATTGTATGTAGGTATACAAACGACTGTTTTCAGGTCCCCATGGGGACAGGATACGGGAGAGGGGAAGGAATTATTCCATCCACTCGCCGCACGCCTCAAGCGCATCCTCGAAGCACTTCATCGGCGGGCTGACGATACCGGCGCCGACCTGGCCGACGCCCATGTCCTTGTGGGCGATACCGGTGTTGATGATCGGGCGGATGCCAGTCTCGATGACCTTGCGGATGTCGATGCCGGTGGCGCTGCCGCGGAAGTTGAGGGCCGGGATCTGGTAGGTGTTGCCCTCGCCCTCGGTGATCTCATACATCTGGGTGGAGTACTTGATGGAATCGGCCACGGTGCCGCCGACGAACTGGACGATCGCGGGGGCCGCCGCCATGCAGAAGCCGCCGATGCCGGTGGTCTCGGTGATGCAGCTGTCGCCGACATCCGGGTTGGCGTCCGCCTGGGTGTAGCCGGGGAAGTAGAGGCCGTCGATGATCTCCGCGGGAGCGGTGAACCAGCGGTTGCCGAAGCCGGAGACGCGGATGCCGAATTCCGTTCCGTTGCGGGCCATCGTGTAGACGATGGTGCAGTAGGGGATGTTGCCCACGGGGTCCATGGTGGATTTGCAGGCGGGCATCGTGAGGTTCAGGAAGGTGTGGTCGTTGGAGTTGAGGAACTCGAGGACCTTGACGATCTTCTCCAGCGGGAAGTGGGTCTGCGCGATCGCGGGAGCGAGCTCACGGATCAGCAGGGAGGTGCCGGCCTTGTTGCGGTTGTGGCCCTCGTCGCCCATCTGCAGGACCTGCGCGATCATCGTCTTGAGGTTGATCTCGCCGTGGATGGCGATGGCTTCCTTGACGATCGGGTAGAACTCGTTCTGGATCCATTTCAGGCGGTCGATGACCTCGTCGCCGAAAGCGCCGAAGCGGAGAACCTTGCCGAGGCCCTCATTCACGGTGCAGTACGCGTAGTTGCCGGAGGTCTTGTTGACGACCTTCCAGACAGGCATCGAATAGGTTACGATACCGGCCATCGGGCCGACCGCGTTGTGGTGGTGGCAGGAGTCAAAGGTGATCTCGCCCGAGGCGGCCAGCTTTTCGGCCTCCTCCTTGTTGGCGGCGAGGCCCTCGTAGATGAGGCCGCCGATGACAGCGCCGCGGACCGGGCCGCACATTTTATCCCAGGTGACCGGCGGGCCGGCGTGAAGGATGGTCTTCTTGGTCATACCGGGGATGTCCTCACCGGCAGTGCCCATCCCGACGAGCGTCGGCTGTGCGCCGAGGATGCGTTTTAACGCCTCCGCGTTGGCTTGGTTGATCTTTTCGCCCAACGTCATTGTAAATTCCTCCTGTTATCTGAAATTTGTGAATAGAACCGCGAAGATTTATTTGAGCATTCCGAGCAGGGACGCCATCTTCTTGTTTCCGCCGGCGACCGGCTTCCAGTCGACGTGGATCGCTTCCTGCTTCTGGGTCTTGAGGTCCTCGTAGAAGGACTCGATGCCAAGGTTGACGATGTGCAGCTTTTTATTGAAGAGTTCGTTGAGTTTGCTCATGTTCCTGACCCCCTTACTTGATGTTCGAGATGATCCGCTCAACAAGGCGGGTCGCCTGCGAGTTGGTGGGCATCACGACCGCGCCCGCGTCGCGCAGCTGCTGCTGCGTCTTGGAGAGGGACTGCGGGTCCTCCTCGGTGCCGCAGACGGAGGTGATGACGCTCAGGTAGCGGCCGTCCTTCTCGGCGTTCGCCTTGGCGGTGCGGATGGCGTCGGCAAGGTCCTCGGCCGGGTTGGGATGGGAGCCGTAGCCGATGACACAGTCCGCGAGGATGACGGCGACCGTCGGGTCGAGCGACTCCTTGACCACGCGCTCGGCGCGCAGGGACGGGTCGATCATCGGATGCGGGCGGCCGCGGGTGAAGTCGTCGTCGCCGTAGTCGAGGCAGGTGTTCTCGACGCCCACGTTGACGTCCTCGAGCTTGAATTCGGGCTTCAGCGGGATGTTGGAATAGACGCCGCCGAACGCCTTGGTGAGCATCTTCATCGCCTCGTCGCAGAGGGTGCCGCCGGTGTAGAGGCCGCGGACGTACTTCTGCGTGGGAGCGAACTTGGCGGTCTCCGCCTTGACGATCGCGTCGATCTCGGCGTCGGGGGCCGAGAAGCCGGTGAAGTCGACGACCGGCTCGCCCTTGGAGAGGGCGACCGCCTTGCGGGCCGCGTCCTCGAGGGAGAGGGCGGGGATGAGGCCGTATTTTTTGACCTGCTCGGGATCGCCGCCGACGAAGCAGACGACGACCGGCTTGCCGGAAGCGGCGGCCTGCTTGAGGATCTTATCCGCGATCTCCTCGGCCGGAGGCTTGGAGGTCAGCGCGATGACCTTGGTCTTGGGGTCCTGGATGAGGGCGTCGAGCGCGAAGGTCATCATGAGGCCGCCGATCTCGATCTTGAGGTCGCGGCCGCCAGTGCCGATGACCTGCGAGACGCCGCCGCCGAACTGGCCGATCAGCGAGGAGAGCTCCTGGGTGCCGGTGCCGGAGGCGCCGACGATGCCGATGTCGCCCGGGCGGATGACGTTCGCGAAGGCGAGCGGGACGTTGTTGATGATCGCGGTGCCGCAGTCGGGGCCCATCATGAGCAGCTCCTTGGAGACGGCTTTCTCCTTGAGGCGCTTCTCCTCCTCGATCGTGACGTTGTCGCTGAAGAGCATGACGTTGATGTCGTGGTCGAGGCACTCGTCCGCGACGCCGGCGGCATACTTGCCGGGGACGGAGATGATCGCCAGGTTGAGCTGGTCATCCATCTTGATGGCGGAGGAGAGGGTCGGCGGATAGTAGTTGGCGCTGCTGTTCTCCTTCTTCTTGGTCAGCAGTTCGTCGACCTTCGCAAGGGCGGCAGACATGACGTCGTCGTTTTCGCACCTGATGGCGACGAAGAAGTCGTTGGCGGTGATCGTCTCGAACTCGGGCGTCACAAGGCCGAGGTTGTGGGCGATGTCCCGGTTGAGGTCGGTGCCCATGCCGACGAGGGCCTCCTCGACGCCGTCGAGTTTCTTGAGGTCCTTGGAGATGAGCATGAGGGTTACCGAGTCGTAATAGGTATTCTGCTTGATATCCAGCTTAACCAATGCCGATTCCTCCAATATGTTAGATTTTTGCGCCGAAATAGATACCGCTGAGGATGTCCGTCCCGGACGTTTCCCCAAAGGTTATGACTCTGGAAGCAGCGCTTTCGAGCGACTGCGTGGGTCCGTTTGAAAAGAGCTGCCCGACCGTGTCGAGCACGTCCGCGGAGAGCAGGCCCTGCGATGAGCGGATGAGGAAGCTGCCGCTGATGACGTTGGTTTTGACGCGCGCGGCGCAGCCCATGCGCTGGGTGATGTCCATCGTGCGGAGCACGCGGCCCCGCGCGCCGCCCCGGGCGAGCATCGCCGCCATCATCCCGCACAGAAAGTCGTCGGAGGAGGGGGTGAGGCCCGGCCCGCAGCCGGCCATCGCGCCGGCCGCCGCGGAGATTTCCACGATCTGCCCCGTGTGCAGCGCGTCGAAGAGGCGCCGGACGCGGGGAAGCAGAAAAGCGGTGTAGTGGTTGTGGGGGAAGCGCTCCGCATAATCCGCGGAAGACCCCTCCTCCAGGTGGAAGACGAGCGGCGCCATGCCCTCCGGCTTGCCCTCCTCGCCGATGACCCCCGCGAGGCGTTCGAGCCTGTCGGACAGGTCGGGCGGGACGATCAGCTCCTTGCGTTCGAGCACCGAAAGGTCGGTGTCCAAGGCGTTCGTCAGATCCACGCGCAGCGTCCCGGCGGACGCCTCCCCCGGCAGGAGCATCGCGCTCATATCGGGCCGCAGCCCGAGGGCGGGGAAGGGGATGTCGGTGTCGATGCGCACCGAAAAGGGATAGAGCGGGCGGCATTTGGGAAGCAGCGTCACGAGCCCGAGGGGGGTGACAAGGTTGACCGCCCGGTCAAAAACGGAGTGAACGGTTGCGGGACAGCCCCCGGCGGGGATCGATCTGCGCAGGCTGTGGCAGACCTCCAGTGCCGGGACCGCGCCTTCATCTGTCTCTCTGCACATCATAAATCTTCAGCGCGATCTGCAGATTGAGAAGCTGGTCGGCGTTGTCGAAGCTCACGCCGGCAAGTTCCTTGATCCGCTGGATGCGGTAGGCGACGGTGTTGTAGTGGACGCCCAGCTCCTCCGCGAGTTTTTTGAGATTGCCCCCGCACTTGAAGTAGGTCTGGAGCGTCCGCACGAGCTCGGAGTCGTGGTCGCGGTCGTAGTCGACGAGGACCTTGAGGGTCTCGGTGTAGAAGGACTGCAGCTCGTTCTGGAGGGTGTCGCAGGAGAGGAAGCGGTAGACGCCCATATCCTCGAAATAGTGGACCCGCACCCCGCCCACCGAACCGCACCCGGCGGCGCGCTTGGCTTCGGAGCAGCTTTTCCACAGGTCCGCGGTGTCGGGGTAGGCCCTGCCGATCCCGATGCTGATGAACTCGAGCAGCCCGTCGTCCGCGAGCGCCTTGCCGAAGACTTCCATGAACTGGGAGACCTCCTGCTTGCAGAGCGCGGGAGAACGGGAGCTCTGCTCAAAGACGAGCACGATGTTGTCGCACTTGTTGACGAAGAGCAGCTTGTAGGAGGCGCTGCGCGACAGGCGGCGCAGGACGCGCACGATGTTGTTGTTCATCTTGTAGAGCGCGCCGTTGGAAAGGGAGAGGGAGTTGTGCGAATTAATCACCTGGACCACCGCCACCTGGTGGATGGCCTCGATGTCGAAATCGAAGTATTCGGCGTTGGCCAGCGCCTTGCGCTGGCTGAGCTCGTCGTTGACGAGCAGGTCGTCGAGGAAGGAGACCTTGTGGTTGTTCTCCATCTCGAAGAGGGAGATCTTTTTGAGCATCTCCAGCGCGATCAGCGAGGTGGAGGCTTCGATGACGGCCAGGTCCACGCTGGTGACCTCGCGGTTGTCCTCCC
Organism: Anaerotruncus massiliensis (ex Togo et al. 2026); assembly: GCF_030825285.1. Classification (NCBI taxonomy): domain Bacteria; kingdom Bacillati; phylum Bacillota; class Clostridia; order Eubacteriales; family Oscillospiraceae; genus Anaerotruncus; species Anaerotruncus massiliensis (ex Togo et al. 2026). The sequence goes on along the minus strand of NZ_JAPJQF010000010.1, from coordinate 42,872 downwards.
ACATGAAGATGTAGCCGTAGAGCTTCTTGTCGCTGTAGATGGGGACGGTGATCTTGCTGCACTCCCGCCCGTCCACCTTGCACAGCTCCCGCCAGCTCAGGGCGTTGTCGCTGCCGTGCCGCTCGCCGGAATTGTCCCGCACGCAGTTTTCCATCTGGCGGTAGATCGCGTCGCGGCGACTGTAGGTGGCGGAGATGACGTAGGAGGAGAAGAACTCGTTGTAGATGGCGACGCTGTTGCCGTAGCGGTTGTGCAGCGTCTGGGTGATCGCCTGGAGGTTCCCGCCGCTGAGCATCGTCGCGGTGAGCGACTTCTGCAGGTCGTAGATGTCCATGAGCACCTGCGCCTGGTTGTTGACGATGGTGGTCAGCACGGGGGTGATGATCTTGGAGAAGGAAACCTCCGGCGGGATCTCAAAGATGGGGAAGGAAAGCGCGTTGGCGGCGTTGATGACCGCCTGCGGGGTTTCGCGGATATACCGCTTGGGCTTGATGCCCAGCCCCACGACGCCGCGACTGTTGAGGGCGGGGACCAGCTCGACGAGCTTTTCCACATCGTCCTTGATCGAATAGGCGGTGGTGACGATCAGCTCCCCGCCGCTCACCCAGTCGATGATGTCGGGCACCTCCATGACGTTCATCGAGGTGACGACGCGGTCGAGGCCGCCCCTGCCCGCGATCAGCTTGGCGCCCTGGAGAACCTCCATCTCGAGCACCGACCTGACAGAAATGCCGTATGTTTTATCCATGGGGGAACCTCCTAACGGACCGGCTTACCCTGTCATTACTTTCATCATACTATTAAAAAAAGCGAAGTCAACATTTGTTGTGTAAAATATACAATGTAGAAAAATTCGCTTTGTTTTGATCGACTTTGACATAGGAGTTTTTCAATATAAATGGCCCAAAAAATTGTGAAAATAGCCAAAGAAGTCGGAAAAATAAACGAATTGTTAAAGGAATGCCAATTTTTAGAGCGCAAAACGCTGTGGAACTTTTACAACCTCACAAAACCTTCTCAGGAGGGGCCGCCGTCCCGCCCGCCTGACGGGCGGGACGGCGGCACAGGGGGAGGGACACGCAAATCAGAGCGGAATGTTGCCGTGCTTCTTCTCGGGGATCGACTGTTCCTTGCCGCGCAGCATCTCGAACGCCGCGACGATCTTCTGGCGGCTCTCGGCGGGGTGGATGACGTCGTCGACAAAGGCGTGCTCGGCCGCCTTGTAGGGGGTGGCGAACTCGGCCTTGTACTGCTCGATCGACTGGGCGCGCTGCTCGGGGCCCTCCTTGCGGAAGATGATGTTGGCCGCGCCCTCGGGGCCCATGACGGCGATCTCCGCGTCAGGCCACGCGAAGGAAACGTCCGCGCCGAGCTCCCGGCAGCACATCGCGAGGTAGGCGCCGCCGTAGGCCTTCCTCAGGATGAGGGTGACCTTGGGCACGGTGGCCTCGCTGTAGGCGTAGAGCATCTTGGCGCCGTGGCGGATGATGCCGCCGTACTCCTGGTGGGTGCCGGGCAGGAAGCCGGGCACGTCGACGATGGTGAGCAGCGGCAGGCCGAACGCGTCGCAGGTGCGGATGAACCGCGCGGCCTTGTCGGAGGCGTTGATGTCGAGACAGCCCGCGCCGACCTTCGGCTGGTTGGCGATGATGCCGACCGCCTGCTTGTTGATGTGCGCGAAGCAGGTGATCATGTTGGTTGCGTAGAGCGGCTGGTAGTCCATGTAGTCGCCCCGGTCGACGATGCCGCGGATCACGTCGTACATGTTGTAGGCGCGGTTGGCGTTGTCGGGCAGGATGGTGGCCAGCTCGGGCACGAGGCGGTAGGGATCGTCGCCGAAGTCGATCTCAGGGGCCTTTGCCTTCCAGTTGGAGGGCAGGAAGGAGAGCAGGCGCTTGATCTGCGCGATGCAGTCCTGGTCGTTCTGGGTCATGAAGTGGGCGACGCCGCTCTTCTTGTTGTGGGTGGTCGCGCCGCCGAGGTCCTCGCCGGTGACGACCTCGCCGGTGACCGTCTTGATGACGTCGGGGCCGGTGATGAACATCTTGCTGGTCTTGTCGACCATGAAGATGAAGTCGGTGAGCGCGGGGGAGTAGACCGCGCCGCCGGCGCAGGGCCCCATGATCGCGGTGATCTGGGGGACGACGCCCGAGGCGGCGGTGTTGCGGAAGAAGATCTTGCCGTAGCCGGAGAGGCCGTCGATGCCCTCCTGGATGCGCGCGCCGCCCGAGTCGTTCATGCCGACGACGGGCGCGCCGACCTTGCGGGCGGCCTCGAGCACGTGGCAGATCTTGTTGGCCTGCATCTCGCCGAGCGAGCCGCCCATGATCGTGAAGTCCTGCGCGTAGGCGAAGACGACGCGGCCGTCGACCTTGCCGTAGCCGCAGACGACGCCGTCGGTCGGCTGGTGCTTCTGGGGCATGTCGAAGTAGGTGCAGCGGTGGGTGACAAAGGTGTCCATCTCGACGAAGGTGCCCGGGTCAAAGAGCAGCCCGAGCCGCTCGCGGGCGGTCAGCTTTCCGCCGGCGTGCTGCTTTTCGATCGCCTTGGCGTTGCCCTGGTAGATCGCTGTTTTGCGGGCAACAAGGTCTTCGATCTTATTCATTTTGGTTCCATCCCTTCATAGTCTGGTACCGGCGCGGCGGCCGGGAGTTTCGCCGGGAAGCCCGGCGGGGGTCGTCACGCGAGCGGCGGCGTGGAAAGGGGCGGGCGGCGCAGGTGGCTGTGCTGCTCGAACCCGTAGGCGATCGAAATGAGCTGCGGCTCCGCGAAGGGGCGCCCGAGAATCTCCATGCCGACCGGCACGCCGATGGGGGCGTCGTCCGAGGGGGTGGAGAAGCCGGCGGGCACGACGACTGCGGGATAGCCGGTCACCGAGCCGATGACGCCGTTGCGCTCCTGCTGGCTGCCGCCCGTCTTGCAGACGAGCTGCTGCTGGTGCGGGTAGACGATCGCGTCGATCGCGTATTCGTCCATGATCGCGAGCACCTGCTTCTGGAGCTCGGCGCGCTTTTTGAGGCGCTCGTTGTAGGCGGGGGTTCCCACGTCGTAGCCCATCGCCTCGTCGAGGTTGCTCTTGAGGCCGGGGTGGTACTTGCCGCTGGCGAGCACGTCGGCCAGCGAGTGGATGGGGGCCGCGTCGCCGAAGCCCTCGAGGTACTGGCCGAGGTGGGTCTTGAGGTCGTGAATATGTACGCTGACGTTCTTGACGAGGTAGCCCGAGTCGATCTTTTCGGCGATGTCGACAAGCTCCGCGCCGGCGTCCCGCATAATCTGAAGGCTCTTTTCCATGCAGGCGTTGACCTCGCGGTGCAGGTCGTCGTCGGGGCCGAAGAAGCTGCGCAGCACGCCGATACGCCTGCCGCGCAGACCCTCGTCGTCGAGGTAGTCGAGGTAGCTCGCCGGGATCTTGCCGAGGCAGGCCTCGGTGACGGGGTCCTTCGGGTCGCTGCCGGCGATCACGTCGAGCACGGCGGCGGCATCCGCCACGGTGCGCGCGAGCGGGCCCGCGGTGTCCTGCGTCAGCGAATAGGGGACGATGCCGTCCCGGCTCACCAGCCCGATGGTGGGGCGGATGCCCACGAGGGAGCAGGCGGAGGAGGGGGAGCGGATCGAGTTGATCGTGTCGGTACCGATGCCGACGATGCCATAGTTGGCCGCCAGCCCCGCGCCCGTGCCGCCCGACGAGCCGCCGGGGGTGCGGGTGTGGTCGTAGGGGTTGTAGCTCTGGCCGAGGATCGAGCTGATCGTCTCACCCCAGACGGCGAACTCATGCAGGTTCGTCTTGGCGATGATGACCGCCCCCGCCTCGCGGAGCTTTTTGGTGATATAGGCGTCCTTGTGGGTCTCGAACCCCTCGAGGGAGAGGGAGCCCGCGGTGGTCGGCATGTCGAAGGTTTCGCAGTTGTCCTTGAGCAGGACGGGGATGCCGTGGAGCGGGCCGGTCAGCCCGTCGGCCTGGAACCGCTCGTCGAGGCGGTCGGCCTCCTCGAGCGCGTGGGGGTTCACGAGGATGACCGCGTTGAGCTCGGGGCCCTTTTTGTCATAGGCCTCGACGCGGGCGAGGCAGCCCTCGATGAGCCGGCGGCAGGTGAGGCGCCCGTCGAGCATCGCCTCATGGACGGAGGCGACGGTCGCCTCCTCGAGCACGAAGGGTTTCCCGTTGTGGTTCTCGCATCTCTCGTCGGTCATGGCGCTCACTCCTTCTTCGGCAGCGTGTCGATGTAGGCCTTGATGTCGTCCTCCGAATAGCCGAGGATGTCGCGCAGGACCTCGACGTTGTGTTCGCCGACCTGCGGGGCGGGCTCGCTGGGGAGCTCATCCTCGGGCGGGACGGTGCTCAGCTTGACCGGGTTGCCCGCGACCTTGACCTTGCCCATGTGGGTCTGCTCGACTTCGACGAGCATGTTGCGGTAGTTGATCTGCGGGTCCTCGAACAGCCGGTCGATCGAGTTGATCGGGCCGCAGGGGATGCCGTTGTCGACGAAGATCTTGAGCCACTCGTCGGTGGTTTTGTCCTTGATCCGCTCCTGCATCAGGTCGCTGAGCTCCTGCATATGCTTGTTGCGCTCGGGGTTGGTGGAGAACTTGGGATCGTTGATGAGCTCCTGGCGGCCGGTGACCTCGCAGAACTTGGCGAAGAGCTTGTTGTTGCCGGCGGCGACGATGACCCAGCTGTCCTTGGTGCGGTAGGCCTCGAAGGGGGTGATGGACGGGTGCTTGAGTCCGAGCGGCCGCGCGACCTGGCCGGTCGCGGAGTACTTGGCGATGGCGTTCTCGAGGATGGCGACCTGGCAGTCGAGCATCGAGATGTCGACAAGCTGGCCCTCGCCGGTCTTTTCGCGCTCATAGAGGGCGGCCAGCGCGCCGTAGGCGCCCATCATGCCGGCGATGATGTCGCCGATCGAGGTGCCGACGCGCACGGGGTTTCCGTTCGGCTCGCCGGTGATGCTCATGACGCCGCCCATCGCCTGGACGATCATATCGTAGGCGGGCCTGCCGGAATAGGGGCCGGTCTGGCCGAAGCCGGAGATCGCAACATACACGCAGCGGGGATTGATCTTCTTGACGTCCTCATAGCCGAAGCCCATCTTGTCGAGCGCGCCGGGCTTGAAGTTCTGAACGAACACGTCCACGTTCTTGACCAGGTCGGTCAGCACCTTTTTGCCCTCGGGGGTCTTGGCGTTGACTTCGAGGCTCTTCTTGCCGCGGTTGATGCTCAAAAAGTAGATGCTCTGCCCTTCCACATAGGGGCCGTAGGCGCGGGCGTCGTCGCCCGAACCGGGCATCTCGCAGTGGATGACCTCGGCGCCGAGGTTGCGCAGCATCATGCCGCAATAGGGGCCCGCGAGGACCTTGGTCATATCCAGCACCTTGATGCCGCTCAGTGGTTTGGTTGTCATAGTGTGATTCCTCCCGTTTCATATAATGTATACAATCTTCCACGGCCGGCCGCCGTTTGCCGCGCCGGCCCTATGAGAAAGCCGGCCCCGCCGGCGGTTTTTGAGACGAAATCAATTACCTGTTGTAATAACTCCATATCATGTGCTATACTTACAGCAATAAATCCATGGGAATCTTGTGGATTCTTCCCAAAATGCCGCGCATCCGTCCCATCCACCCCGCAGGGTCACGAAAAGGGGGCGGAAAGGAGCCTTCCGCCGCCGGCCGGACGATTTTGCATGGTAAAGAAGGAAATTCTTTCTTTTCGATGTGACCGCGGCCGTTTTCAAGAGGAAATCCGATTTGTAGGTTATCTACATTATAGTGGATAATTCCCAACTTGTAAACTGGAGAAAATGCCTTTTGATCACAGAAAATGTTAATAATATTTATGCAATACGCCTAATATTACAAAAAACGTAATTTTTTTCGGGCAAACTGCATTGTGATTTTTTCAGCATATCGGGGATTTTTTAATAAGGTGCGTAAACAAACGCGGCCTTCAAAAATCATAAGTATGACCAAGCCAAATGTGCGATTCCCAAAAAACCTGACGGTCCGCCATGAAATGTTGTGAAGTTTTTATAAATCGATATGATCGAAAATGCCTAAATTCTCTTGCGAAATCTATTCATTACAGAAAATTTGGAAAAAATCGATTGATATGATTTGCCCATCTCAGTATAATAAGGTTAGTGGTAGTGACATTATGCCTAAAAAGGAGTGCTTATCGTGAAACAATTTAATTATTTAGCACCAAAATCCTTGCCCGAAGCACTTGCATTCCTGGCGGAGCACGGGGACTCCGCCGTGGTTTTTAACGGCGGCACCGACGTCGTCGTGCGGCTTCGCGACAACCTGATCGCCCCTGAGTACGTGATCGACATCAAGAAGATCCCCGGCCTGGACACGATCACGTTCGACGAAAAGACCGGCCTCACCATCGGCGCCTGCGTCACGATGAACGAGATCGGCGCCAACGAGTACGTCCAGAAGTACTATCCCTACCTCGGCAAGGCGGCGCTGTCGGTCGGCTCCAAGCAGGTGCGCAACCGCGCGACCTGCATCGGCAACATCGTCAACGCCTCCCCGCTGGCCGATACCGGCACCCCGCTGCTCGCCAACGACGCGGTGATCCTGGCCGAGGGCCCGGAGGGCAAGCGGGAGATTCCCATCCGTGAATTCTTCATCTTCGTGCGCAAGACCGCGCTGAAAAAGGATGAGATCGTCACCGCCATCCGGGTGCCCTACCATGCGGGCTCGGAGGGCGTGTACACCAAGATCTCCCGCCGCCGCGAGGTCGACCTCTCCACCGTCTGCGCTACCGTGGTGCGGGACGGGGACGACTGGCGCATCGCGTTCGGCTCCGTCGCGCCCACCCCTCTGCGGCTCGTCAAGACCGAGGAGCTGCTCCGCGGCAAAAAGCTGGACGGCGCGTTGATCGAGCAGGCGGCCGAGCTGGCCAAGACCGAGGTCGCGCCGATCGACGACGTGCGCGCCTCCAAGGAATACCGCGTCACCATCGTGGGGCTGATCGTCAAGAGAAGCCTCGAAGCCCTGGCGAAATAAGGAGGGGATACATATGAAATACCAGGTCAATTTCTTCGTCAACGAGGAGCCGGTCGAGCTCTACGTCGACGCCAATAAAACGATGCTCACCGTGCTGCGCGAGGAGCTCGACCTCACGGGCGCCAAGGAAGGCTGCGGCGCCGGCGAGTGCGGCGCGTGCACCGTCATCATGGACGGCAAGCCGGTCAACGCCTGCCTCGTGCTGGCGCCCGAGCTGGACGGCAAGCACATCACCACCGTCGAGGGGCTGGCCGACCGCAAGGGCAACCTCTCCCCGCTGCAGGAAGCGTTCATCAAGCATGCCGCGCTCCAGTGCGGCTTCTGCACGCCGGGCTTCCTGATGACCGCCACGGCGCTCCTGAAGGAGAATCCGCACCCGACCCGCGACGAGATCAAGGCGGGCATCAGCGGCAACCTCTGCCGCTGCACCGGCTACAAACGGATCATCGAGGCCATCGAGGACGTTGCGGCACATACGGAAGGAGGCGAGCGCAAATGAGGACAGTCGGAACAACGATCGACAGGGTTGACGGCGTCAAGAAGGTCACCGGCCAGGCGAAATACGTGGACGACATCAGGATGTCCCGGATGCTCTACGCCCAGGTGAAGCGCAGCCCCTACGCGCACGCGAAAATCCTGAGCATCGACACGTCGGAGGCGGAGAAGCTGCCGGGCGTGAAGAGCGTCATCACGGGCGACTATTATAAGAAACGCGGCGGCCTCTACCTCGAGGACAAAAACTTCCTCGCGGTGGGCACCGCGAAATACCGCGGCGAAGCCGTCGCGGCGGTGGCGGCGGAGACGCTGGACATCGCGAAGGCGGCGGTCGAGCTGATCAAGGTGGAGTACGAGGAGCTGCCGGCGGTCACCAACCCGGTCGAGGGCATGAAGCCGGACGCGCCGCTCATCCATCCCGACCTGGGCACCTATAAGGTCGCCCCGATCTTCCACCCGGTGCCGGGTACCAACATCTCCCACCACTACAAACTCCGCAAGGGCGACGTCGACAAGGGCTTTGCCGAGGCGGATTACGTCGCGGAGCACACCTTCTATATCCCGCACGTCCAGCACGTGCCCATCGAGCCGCATGTGGCCGTCGCGCAGTACGAGGCGGACGGAAAGCTCACCGTGTGGGCGAGTTGCCAGTCCCCCTTCGCGGTGCGCCAGGCGCTGGCGACCTCCTTCGACATCCCGCTCAACAAGGTGCGGGTCATCTCCCCGTACGTCGGCGGCGGCTTCGGCTCCAAGGCGGGCACCACCCTCGAAGGCATCGTCATCCCGCTCTCGATGCTCAACTGCGGGCGCCCGGTCAAGATGACCTACACCCGTGAGGAGGAGTTCGAGGACGCGTATGTCCGCCAGGGCGTCTATGCGACCCTCAAGACCGGCGTGCGCAAGTCGGACGGCAAGATCCTCGCCCAGAAGATCGAGTATGTCTGGGACGGCGGCGCTTACACCGAGTACGGCGTCAACATCGTCAAGGCGGCTGGCATCGCCTGCCCCGGCCCCTACGACATCGACAACATCTGGTGCGACAGCTACTGCGTCTACACCAACCATCCGGTCGGCGGCCCGTACAGGGGCTTCGGCATGTGTGAGATCCACTTCGCCATCGAGCAGAACCTCGATATGATCGCGCACGAGATCGGCATGTCGGAGGTCGACATCCGCCGGGTCAACGGACTGCGGGCGGGCGGCGCCACCGCGACCGGCCAGATCCTCGAGGACTGCGGCTATCAGGACTGCCTCGAGACGGTTGTCAAGGAACTCGAGTACGACAAGCCCTGCGAGCAGGTCGCGCCCAACCTCATTCGTGCCAAGGGCATCGCGGGCGGCTGGAAATCGCCGTCTCAGCCCACCGACGTGGCCTCGGCCGCGATCATCCGCATGAACGAGGACGGCACCTTTATGCTCATGACGAGCGGCCAGGACATCGGCCAGGGCTCCGACACGGTGCTCACCCAGATCGCCGCCGAGGTGCTCGACATCGACCCGAGCAAGATCACCATCCGCACCGGCGACACCGACCACACCCCTTACGAGTGGCAGACGGTCGCGAGCCGCACCACCTACTGCGCGGGCAACGCGGTCAAACTGGCCGCCGAGGACGCGAAGAACGAGATCCTCGAGCTGGCGCAGATCAAGTTCGGATGCAGCAAGCGCGACCTCGAGCTCAAGGACGGCTATGTGGTGCATAAGATCCACAAGGACAAAAAGGTCCCGCTGAGCACCTTCGCGCTCGGGCTCACCCTGCCCGACGCGTCGGGCATCCACGGCCCGCTGATCGGCAAGGGCTCCTTCGTGGTCCCGAACAACGTGGGCTACGACCAGGAGACCGGCCAGAGCCCCAAGCCGGTGGCCTTCTGGACGGTCGGCGTCAACGGCGCCGAGGTCGAGGTCAACACCGACACGGGCGAGATCCGCGTGCTCAAGATGATCTCCTGCTTCGACCCCGGAAAGGTCATCAACCCGGCGCTCTACGACGCGCAGGTGGAGGGCGCGATGGTGCAGGCCCTGGGCACGGCGCTCTTTGAGGAGCTGATGCTCAAGGACGGGCGGATCCTCAACCGCAACTTCGTCGACTACAAGATCCCGACCGCGGACGACATGCCCGAACTGACGGTGCGCGTCGCGGAGCACGAGGAGCCGACGGGCCCGTACGGAGCGCGCGGCATCGGCGAGCCGGTCATGGTACCGGGCGCGCCGGCGATCGCCAACGCGGTGGCCAACGCGATCGGGTGCCGGTTCTTCCGGATGCCGATCAGGGCCGACGACGTGCTCAAGGCGCTCAAGGAGAAGAAAGCCCAGTAGGCTTAAAGAAAATAAGGACCGGGCGGCCGCAGCCATGCGGCCCGGCCGCCCGGAGGTGTGTTTTTGGACAGCATGACGGTATAAAGGGCCCCGGCCCTGAAATACATAGAGAAATGGAGACAAGGCTAATACTATGTTGAGGAGGTAAGTCAATGGCCAATACCAATCGAGGAATCTATAATGCCCCGCAGGAACTCGGCTGGCCGAAAACGGTTGTTTTGGGTCTGCAGCACGTCTTTGCGATGTTTGGCGCAACGGTTATCGTCCCGATCATCACAGGATTGAATGTACAGGTAACGCTCTTCTGCGCCGGTATCGGCACGCTGCTTTTCCACTTTATCACCAAGCGGAAAGCGCCTGTGTTCCTGGGCTCTTCCTTCGCGTTCCTCGGCGGTTTCGCGGCTGTCAAGGCACTGCCGCTGACCAATTCCGCCGGCGTTGCGCTGACGGAGGCTGAAAAGCTCCCGTACGCCTGCGGCGGTATCGTCTGCGCCGGTCTGGTCTATGTTATTCTGGCGGCGCTGATCCGCGCGTGCGGCATCAAGCGGATCATGCACTTCTTCCCGCCGGTCGTTACCGGCCCGATCATCATCCTCATCGGCCTGATCCTCGCTCCGAACGCGATCAACGACGCGAGCGGCAACTGGCTGCTGGCAGTCGTCGCGATCATCGTGATCCTTGTGGCAAACGTCTTTGGCCGCGGCATGGTCAAAATCATCCCGATCCTGCTTGGTATCATCGCTTCCTATCTTGTGGCGCTGGTCACCGGGCATGTTGACTTCTCCGCCTTGGCGGCGGCGAACTTTGTCGGTATCGCGCCGTTCACCCTTGCGAAGTTTGACGTAAGCGCCATTCTGATCATGGTCCCGATCTCGCTGGCCTCCATGATGGAGCATGTCGGCGACATCGCGGCGGTCAGCGCGACCTGCGAGCGCAACTTCCTAGCGAACCCCGGCCTGCACCGCACCCTCATCGGCGACGGTCTTGCCACGAGCCTTGCCGGCCTCATCGGCGGCCCGGCGAATACCACCTACAGTGAGAACACCGGCGTTCTGGCGCTGACCAAGGTCTACGACCCGATCGTCATGGAAATCGCCGCCGTTGTGGCGATCCTGCTCTCCTTCATCCCGAAGTTCGGTGAGTTCGTCCATACCATCCCGACTGCGACGATCGGCGGCGTTTCCTTCATCCTCTACGGCATGATCTCCGCCATCGGCGTACGCAACCTGGTTGAGAACCAGGTCGACCTGACCGAGTCCCGCAACGTTCTGATTGCGGCGATCATCCTCGTCAGCGGCCTCGGCTTCAACAACATCGGCGGCATCTCCTTCCAGATCGGCGGGGCGGGCTTCACGCTCAGCGGCCTTGCGATCGCGGCAATCCTCGGTATCCTGCTGAATGCGATTCTTCCCGGAAACGACTATATCTTTAACGAGGAAGAATACGAGACCGTGGCTACCAAGGATCTGAATGCGGACCTCTAAAAACCATCAGAAGTCTGTGAGATTTTGCTCCATTTCTCTGCAAACTTACAGAAATCGGGGTTGGGCGGCTCTTTCCGGCGACGGAAAGGGCCGCCCTTCCTTTTGCTGGAAGGCGGCGCGGGCGCCCCACCGGGATTTCACACAGATTTTACATTGCGGCACGGTCCGCTCCCCGGCAAACTGCCAAAATGTAAAAATTGGCTTGCAATTTTTATGCACAAGGTGCAGAATGATTGCAGATTATGAGAAGGTGCGGTTTGCTGATGTTTACGAGAAGAGATTTGGTGCGGCTGATCATCCCGCTGATCATCGAGCAGGTGCTCGCGGCGACGGTCGGCATCGCGGATACCTTCATGGTGTCGAGCGTGGGGGAGGCGGCGGTCTCGGGCGTCTCGCTGGTCGATTCGATCAACCTGCTGCTGCTCAACGTCTTCGCGGCGCTCTCGACGGGCGGGTCGATCGTGGCGTCCCAGTATCTCGGGCGGGAGGACCAGCCCAGCGCGAACGCGGCGGCCAAGCAGCTTTTGACCGTGACGACGCTCGTCTCCTTCGGGCTGGTCGCCGTCTGCATGCCGGGCAGCAAATTCATCCTGCACGCCCTCTTCGGCAGCGCGGACGCCGCGGTCATGGGGAACGCCGAGGTGTATTTCCTGCTTTCGGCGCTCTCCTATCCCTTCATGGCGGTCTATAACGCCTGCGCCGCGCTCTTCCGCGCGCAGGGAAACTCAAAGATCTCGATGATGGCGGCGCTCGTCATGAACATCGTCAACATCTCCTTCAACGCGCTCTTCATTTACGGGCTGCGGCTGGGCGCGGCGGGCGCGGCGCTCGGCTCGCTGATCGCGCGCGGGGTGTCGGCGGCGTTCCTGCTGGCGGTGCTCTGCCACCACAATAACCGCATCTACCTCGACGAACTCAAAAAGCTCGAGTGGCGCCCGGCAATGATCAAAAGCATCCTGCGCATCGGGGTGCCCAACGGGCTGGAGAACAGCATGTTCCACATCGGCAAGCTGATGGTGGCGGGGCTGATTACGACCTTCGGAACGGTGGCGATCGCGGCGAACGCGGTGGGCAACAGCGTCATGACGATGTCCCAGATGCCGGGTGCGGCGGTCAGCCTGGCGATGGTGACGGTCGTGGGGCAGTGCGTGGGCGCGGGGGAGTTCCCACAGGCCAAAAAATACATGCTGGGGCTGGTCGGCGCGGCGCACGGGATGAACCTGCTGCTCAACCTGATCCTGATTTTTGCGCTGCACCCGATCATCGGGCTGTTCGGGCTTTCGGCGGCGACGGCGGAGGCGGCCTGGCAGATCTGCCTCGTTTGCGCGCTCGGCAACATCCTCTTCTGGCCGATGTCCTTCGCCCTGCCGAACGGCCTGCGCGCCGCCAACGACGTGAAGTACACGATGATCACGTCGGTCGTATCGATGTGGGTGTTCCGGGTGATCTTCAGCTATATCCTCGGCCGCTATCTCGGGATGGGGCTGCTCGGGGTGTGGGTCGCGATGATCATCGACTGGGTCTTCCGCGCGGCCATGTTTATGGCCCGCCTGTTGCGCGGCAGATGGATGAACCACCAGCTGATCTGAACACGTAAAAAGCGTGCGGCGAAAGCCGCACGCTTTTTTTGCTGGTTTACCGGCTCATGCGGGGATAGCCCCTGCCGCCCATGCCGGGGCCGGGGAATCCGCCGCCCGGGGCGCCCGAACCGCCGGGGACGGGATTGGTCATGGTGCCGGGGACCGCCTGCGGGGGCAGGTAGCGCTGTCCGGCCGCGCCGGGCAGGTCCTGCCGCGGCCTGAGACGGGTGTCGACAAAGGTGACGAACTTGAGGGAGTAGAGGTCGCAGACGGTATACTGCTCCTCGCTCGGCTGGTAAAGGGTGATGTAGTTGATGCCGCCAGAATAGAGGTAGCCCTCCTTGCGTTCCAGGCCGTTGGTGCCGATCAGGAATTCGCAGATCACATAGGCGCCGAGGTTCGCCTGCAGGATGGAGGAAAAGGAGCCGAGAAAAACCTCCTCGTTATTCTGCGGGTTCTCCTCCGCCTGCTGGCTTTCGAATGGCCCGAAGTTCAGGTTGTTGTCGCCGTTTGCCATATGATACCCCTCTTTCTATGTTTCGTAATAAGCGTCGGTGGGATTGTAAAAACAGTGGTCGCCGATCCGCGTGACCAGATAGCCGATGCTGCTGGGGAAATTCTGCCGGCAGCTGGCGGAGAAGGGGTTGAAAAACCAGAGCGCCTGCCCCAGGTCCATCAGGCGGTTGCCGGCGATCGCCCAATCGGCAATGTCGTAGTGGATCTGTTCGGGCCGCATGTTGTAGACGTTCTGGGCGTTGTAGGAGCCCCGTTCGGTCTCGGACATGCAGACGAACTGCCCCGTCTGGTAGAGGATTTTGCGGATGCTGCCCTGCCCGATGCGCTTGTATTCCCCGCCCGGCGCGTTCACGCGGTTCATCACGACGCTGGCCACCGCCTTCATCCCGGTGTCCCCCTCTCCGCCCGCCTCGCACTGGATCAGCCGGGCAAACAGTTCCCGGTCCGTCAGCGGCATGGAAAGCCCTCCTTCCGTTTTCACATTTCACTGCGGGCGAAAAGCCCGCCCGGTATCATGGATATGACGGGCTTGCCTGTCCCTATGCGCGATTTTACACGCGGCGCGGGTCGCAGCCCGCCAGGTGCAGGAGGAGGAGATAACACCCGGTGGAAACCAGGGCAAGCAGGAGTGCGAACCCGATGGGGGAGCCGGGCAGCGGCAGCCCCGCGCGGGAGAGGATGCGCGCGGCGAGCACCGAGATGGCGGCGCAGAGCAGGGGCTTCACGACCCGCTCGGTGATGTCGACCTCGAACTTTGCGACACGAATGAGTCTCCCGAGGCTGAGGGAGAAGTTGAAGACCTCGCTCAAAACGATGACGAGGATATAGCCCTTGATGCCGAGGACGGGCAGCAGCAGGTAGACGAGCACCATGCTGATGGCGGCGTCGGCGACGTTGTAGCGCATGACCGAGAGCTGTTCGTCCATCCCCTTGAGCATACAGTCGACGGCGGTGTCGAGGTACATGACGGGGATGACGGGTGCGAGCAGGCGGATGTAGACGCCCACGTCGGGGTTCTGCGACACCGCCGCGCCGATTTCATGGGAGAAGGCGAAGAGCACGCCGCACACCCCGATCGAGCAGCACAGGTTAAGGGCGAACATCCGCTGGATGAGGTGGGAGATGCTCTGCCCGCGGCTGTGGCGCTGGGCGATCTCGGGGACGATGAGGCTGGAAAAGGAGTTGAGGAAGGCGGCGGGGAAGAGGATGACCGGCAGGGCGATGCCGTGCACCGCGCCGAAGACGGCGAAGGAGGCGCCCGCCGCGAGCCCGCCCGCCTGAAGCCGGACGGGGACGAGCAGGTTTTTGACGGTGGCGAGCCCCGAGCGCAGGTAGGAGCTCATCGCCATGGGCAGCGCGATGCCGAACAGCCGTCCGGTCAGGCGGTTTTTGGGCGCGCCCTTCCGGCGGAAGCCCCGGCTGTCCCCGAGGTAGAGGACCAGAGAACTCACGAAGGAGAGCCCCTCGGCGATCACGCCCGAGCCGGTGATGGCGAGGCAGGCGTATTCAAGGCCGGGCGGCATCAGGAAGGTGAGGCCGACGATCGAGAGGCTGATCTTCAAAAACTGCTCGAAGATCTGCGAGGCGGCGGATTTGGCCACCCGTCCGACGGCGGTAAAGTAACCGTTCAGCGCGCAGGACATCGCGATGAAGGGCATCGAGAGCGCCATGGTCTTGAGGGGGCGGACGGTCTGGACGCTGCCGAGGCAGGTCTCCCCGATGAAGGGCGCGGCGAAAAAGAGGAAGAGGGACGCCGCGCCGCCGAAGAGCAGCGCGTAGCCGAAGCAGCGGCGCATCGCGCCCTTGACGTTGCCGTTGGGGCTGGCGGCCTCCTCCGCGACGAGCCGCGTCGACGCGAGGTTGATGCCCGACGCCGCGAAGGTGACGGTGAAGGAATAGACCGACATGATGAGCTGGAAGACGCCCATCCCCTCCGCGCCGATCTTACCGGAGATATAGAGGTTGAACCAGACGCCCACGGCGTTCATGAGCAGCGAGGTCGCGGTCATGATCATGGCGTTGAGGAAAAAACGCTGTATTTTTTTCATAGTTTCACCACGGACTTGTTTGATAATAAGGTATATGAAAAAACCGCGGCAAAAAGCCCAACCCAACCTTTCCCTTTTTAGAACGCCCTTTTTTTGCACAAACTAGCGGTATCAACTGCGAGAAAAGGAGCGTTCCCATGAAAACTACCATGCGATGGACCGCCCTGCTGCTTGCGGCCGCGCTGCTCGTCTCCTGCGCGGGCTGCAAAAAATCCGGCGGCCAGGGCACGACCCAGGACGGCGAATACGACCAGTCGGGGAACTACCGCCCGGCGCTTCCGAACGTCTCCGCAGAGCTGGCGGACGCGGTCAGGCAGAATTCCGACGTGGTCGGCTGGCTCACCCTGCCCAACACCACGATCAACGAGGCGGTCGTGCAGACGACCAACAATGACTATTACCTGCGGCGGGACGTCAAAAAGAACTATGCCTACGAGGGCTGCTACTATATGGACTACGAGAGCGTGATGTTCGACAACGGCGCGGACCTGGCGCAGAACACGATCATTTATGGTCACAACCTTGGCAGTCCGATGGGGGTGAAGGACGACCCCGAGGGCGCCAAATTCGCGCAGCTTTTGAAGCTCGAGGACATCGAGCTCGCTAAAAAGACCCCCTATGTCTACCTGACCACCGAGGGCGCGGCCCACGTCTTTGAAATCTTCGCGGTCTTTTACTGCGAGGCGGAGACCTCGCCCGTGCCCTACCACATGGCCGAGTATTCCGACGAGCGTTTCAATGCCCTCATCGGCGACGTGAAGGCGCGGTCGGAATATGCCTACGACGTCGAGGTGACGCCGGAGGACCGGATCCTCTCCCTTTCGACCTGCAGCTACAAATACGGCACCTATACCCAGAACCCCGACCAGCGCTTCGTCGTGATGGGACGGCTTGTACGGGAGGGGGAGGGCTACCACGAGACGGCGAATCTCGTCAAGAATGAAAATCCCAAGCTCCCCGCCTTTGTGAAGTAGCGGGCGCGTAAAAAAGCCGCCTCCCGGAAGGCCCGGGAGGCGGCTTTTTGGTTTCGTTATCACGCGGATTCGGCCTGCGGCGTCAGGCGGCGCAGGATGGAATAGAGCAGCCGCGCGGTGCGCGGCATGAAAAACTGGACGATCGGCCCGGTGAGCAGGGCGGTAATCACGGTGCCCACCCCGATGACGCCGCCGAGCAGGAGCCCGCTGACGACGAAGGTGAGGTCGACCGCGACGCGCATCCAGCGGAACTGGAGGTGCAGCTTGTCGCTCAGGAGGATCGCCAGCGAGTCGTTCGCGCCGACGCCGACGCTCGCGTTGATGGAGGCGGAAAGCCCAAGCGCGATGAGCGCGCAGCTCGCCAGCACGATGACGACGCGCACCGGGAAGGGCAGGCCCTCGTGGATGACGCCGCGGAGCAGGCGGCTTGCGGCGTCGATCATCGGCCCGGTGATAAAGAGGGCGGCGAAGGTGCCCGCGCGGATATATTTGCGGTCGATGAAGAAATAGAGGACCAGCAGGGTGAAGTTGATGGCGATGTGGGCGGCGCCGTTGGAGATGTGGGCGGTGCGCGCCACCCCCTGCATGAGCATGCTGAACGGGTCGGTCCCGATGCCGGACAGGACGAACGCCGAGCAGCCGAGCGCGCAAACGGCGGTGCCGAGGCAGAAGTAGAGGACCCGCAGGATGAATTCGCGCGCCGGATAGGCTGGTTTCATGGTCGGACACTCCTTGTCGGGCGTAATGGGTCAGCTGTTGAGGAAGCCCTTGCCGATGATCTCCGACGTGTTGGAGATCAGGATGAAGGCGTTCGGCTCGGTGGCGCGGACGAACTGGCGCAGCGCCATGGCCTGGGGACGCTTGAGCGCGGTGAAGACGATCGCCTTTTTGCCGTGGGTGAAGGCGCCCTGCGCCTCGCAGACGGTCGCGCTGCGCTTGAGCACATGCACGATGAAATCGCAGATGGGCTCGGGGTTGTCGCAGATGATGTTGAAGTATTTGCAGAGGTTGATCGACTCGATGACGTTGTCGATGACGAGGGATTTGACCATGAGGCCGACGAAGGAGAAGAGGCCGGTCTTGATGTCGAAGACGAAGCAGGCGGAGAGCGCCACGATCAGGTCGGTAAAGAAAAGAGCGGCGCCGATGTCGGTGCTCGTGTGCTTTTTTAAGATCATGGCGACGATGTCGGTGCCGCCGCTCGACGCGCCGATGTTGAAGAGGATGGCCGACCCGAAGGCGGGCAGCGCGATCGCGTAGCAGAGCTCGAGCAGCGGCTGGTCGGTGAGCGGGGCGGACATGGGGCAGAACCGCTGGAGCAGCGACAGCCCGACCGACAGGAGCACGCTCGAGTAGGCGGTCATGAGGCCGAACCCCCTGCCGAGGAAGCAGAAGCCGACGGCAAGCAGCGCCATGCTGATGACGAAGTTGATCGACGCGGCGGAAAAGGGCATGACGCGCGCGAGCACGACCGCGATGCCGGTCACGCCGCCGAAGGAGAAGTTATTGGGGAATTTAAAGAAATAGGTGCCCGCCACAATAATCAGGGTGCTGACGGTGATCAGCAGGAACTTCTTGATTTTTGGTGCCATAACCTTCCTCCCGCCGCGGCCGGACGCCGCGCCGTATTTTGTTCCCGGCGCCGGCGGGGCGCCGTTTCGTCTTTTTGGACTCCCCGCCGCCCGCCCGCAAAAGGGCCGCGCGCCTTCGGCGCGCAAAAATACCCGCGGCGCGGGCATTTTTCTTTTGCGGGCGAAGCTCAGAGCAGGAACCGTTCGATCGCCCGGGCGACGCAGTCGTCGTCGTTGGAGGGGCCGACCCAGTCCGCGACCGCCTTGATGTCGTCGTCGGCGTTGGCGGGGGCGGCGGCCAGCCCGGCGAAGGTGAGCATCTCCAGGTCGTTGCGGCTGTCCCCGACGGCCATGACCTCGTCGGGCGCGACGCCCAGGTATTCGCAGAGGAAGCGCAGGCCGTCCCCCTTGTCTGTGCCGGCGGCGTTGATTTCGATGTTCTGCGCGACCGACGAGGTGAGGGCGACCCCCTCCACCCCGCGCATCGCTTCCCAAACCGCCCGCTGGTGTTCGGGCGGCAGGTAGGGGACGTTGAATTTCTCGACCGGCGCGGCGGGATGCAGCAGGTATTCCCGCTGGTCCTCGACGGTGCGGCGGCCGCGCAGGAGGTTTTTCATCCGGCTCTCGGAAAAGCCGGAGGCTTCGATATAGGGGATGCGGCCCCGTTCGACGTAGTCGAAGCCGCCGCTGTAGATTTCGATAAAGACGGGAAAGGGCGCGAGCGTGTCGAAGACGCGCAGCGCCGTGTCCATGGGGATGGGGTTGGCGTAGAGGGGGGCCTCCCTGCGCAGGTCGAAGACGGAGGCGCCGTTGCAGGTGACGGCGTAATGGAGCCCCGGCGTCTGCTCGATGGCCTCGGGCAGGCGGTGGCGCATCCGGCCGGTGGCGGTCACAACGAACACGCCGCGCGCGTTGGCGGCCTCGATGGCCGCGCGGTTTGCGGGGGAGACGGTCACATGGTCGCTTTTGAGCGTCGTGCCGTCCATATCCAGGGCGAGGAGTTTGATCTTCATGCGGTTCTTCCCTTCCAATTCTATTCCAGCTATCATTATACACGCATGGGAAGCCGGACACAACCGGAAATTGACGGGGCGGCGCAAGGCTGGTACAATGAATAAAACAGCTTGACCGGGAGGGACATGGATTTGTACAGTTGTCCGGTATGCGGCGGGAGACTCGCGTGGGGGGAGCACGCCTGCCGGTGCCCGGAGGGGCACTCCTTCGACATCGCCGCGCAGGGCTATGTCAACCTTCTGCTCGCCAACCAAAAGAGCAGCCCCAACCCGGGGGACAACGCGGAGATGGTCGCGGGGCGCACCCGGTTCCTCGACAGCGGCAGCTACGCCCCGCTCTCCGACGCGCTGAACGGGACGGTTCTCGCTCTCTGCGGGGACGCGCCCCGCATCCTCGACGCGGGCTGCGGAGAGGGCTATTACGCCGCCCGCCTCTTTGAAGCGCTGGAAGGGGCGGGGAGGGCTCCCGCCCTCTTCGGCGTCGACCTGTCGAAGCCCGCCGTCCGGCACGCGGCCCGCCGCTGCCGCGGGGGCCGCTTCGCGGTCGCAAGCCTCTTCGCGCTGCCGCTCGCGGACGGGAGCGCCGACCTCGTCTACAACGTCTTTTCCCCCCTCTGCCCGCGGGAATTTTCCCGCGTGCTCGCCCCGGGCGGGCATTTCGTCGCCGCCTATCCGGCGGCCCGGCACCTGTGGGGGCTCAAAAGCGTCCTCTACGACGCGCCCTATGAAAACGCGGACAAGTCCTTCGAGCTGGAGGGGTTCCATATCACGGACCGCCGCCGCGTGCGCTATTCCTTTACGCTGGAGGGGAGCGCCCTCATCGAGAGCCTCTTTTCGATGACTCCCTATTACTATAAGACCCCGGCGGAGGGGGCGGCCCGGCTCGCGGCGCTGGAAACCCTCACGACCGAGGCGGATTTCTGGGTGGTCGCCTACGGGAAGGGGGAGGCGTGATGGAAAACGCCGTCTGGGTCGCGCGCACCGGCGCGCGGGACCTCTCGGCGGCGGCCCGCGCGCTGCTTGCGCGCGCGCTTGGCCTGCCCGAGCCCCCGCGCGTCGAAAAGGACGCGCGGGGAAAGCCCTTTCTGCCGGATTTCCCGGGAATTCAAATCAGCATCTCCCACACGCGCGGCGCGGTGGCGGTCGCACTCTCGGAACGCCCCGCCGGCGTGGACGTGGAACCGGCCTCCCGCACGCTGCACGACTGGTTCCCCGCGCGGTTCTTTACCGGCGCCGAGCGTTCCCTCGCGGACTGCCCGGAGGAGGTGATCGCGGTGTGGACCCGCAAGGAGGCGCTTCTCAAACGGGATGGGCGGGGGATCACCCTGCCGCTGCGGGAGGTCGAAACGGCCGGCCGGGACGACCTCGTGACCCGGCGCGTCGGGGACTATGTGGTCTCCTTCTGCGGCGAGCCCGCCGCCTTTTCCCTCATCGAAACCACGCTCTGACAGGAAACGGTCCGCCATTGGCGGACCGTTTTTGTAATCCTGCACGATTCTGGTTGAAGAAAGTGGAAAAATATTGTATAATCGAGAGTAACAACCCTCCGCTCATGTGCCCGCGGAAAAACCTCTCCGCACCGGGCACAATAGGAGGAAGCTCGGAATGAAAAGCGAGGAATGAACGATGCTGGAAAATCTGGATTTGGATGTTCGGATGGAAAAAGAGGAGTGGGACGCGGTGTCCGACGGCCTGAAACAGAAGCTCGGCGTGCTTCAGCAGCGCATCCGCGCGCTGAAGATCCCGATGGTGCTTGTCTTTGAAGGGTGGGGCGCCTCCGGCAAGGGGGACAAAATCTCCCGCCTGATTACCAACCTCGACCCGCGCGGTTTTTCGGTGCACAGCATCCTCGCGCCGACGGCGGACGAGCGGCGGTTCCCATGGATGCGGCCCTTCTGGCAGGCGCTGCCCACCTACGGGGACACGGCGATCTTCGACCGGAGCTGGTACCGCGCGGTTTCGGTGGCGCGGGATGAGGAACGCCTCACCCGCCGCGATCTCAACCACCGGTTCGACGAGATCGTGGACTTTGAGCAGCAGATTACCGACGACGGGTACGTGCTGGTGAAATTCTTCTTCCACATCTCCAAGAAGGAGCAGAAGAAGCGGCTCAAATTGCTGGACGATCAGAAATCGACCCGCTGGCGCGTGACAAAGGCCGATTGGGACCACAACCGCCGGTATGGCGAATATCTGGAAATTTTCGATGAGATGATCTCCCGCACCGACCGGCACAACGCCCCCTGGACGGTGGTGGCGTCGACCGACCGCCGCTATGCGACCTGGAAGGTCTTTACCACTGTGATCGGCGCGATGGAGCAGGCGATCGAGCGCAAGGAGAACGGCTATGAAAAGCCGTTCACCGGCATCCGCGTGTCGGACGACATCAAGACGCTGCCCGCGCCGCGCCTGCGGGAGATCGACCTGAGCGTCACCATCGCGGAGGACGACTACCGCAAAGAGCTCAAGGACTGCCAGAAGCGCCTCTCCGAGCTGCACAACGAGCTCTACCGCCGCCGCATCCCGATGATCCTCGCCTACGAGGGCTGGGACGCGGCGGGCAAGGGCGGCAACATCAAGCGGGTGGCGGCGGCGCTCGACGCGCGCGGCTACGAGGTCATCCCGATCGCCGCGCCGACCGCCCTGGAAAAAAACCATCCGCACCTCTGGCGGTTCTGGAACGCGCTGCCCAAGGACGGGCATGTGGCGATCTTCGACCGCACCTGGTACGGCCGCGTCATGGTCGAGCACATCGAGGGGTTCTGCACCGACGAGGAGTGGGGCCGCGCCTACGACGAGATTAACCGCTTTGAGCGGGGGCTTGCCGAATGGGGCGCGATCATCCTCAAGTTCTGGCTGCACATCGACAAGGACGAACAGCTCGCCCGCTTTACCGACCGCCAGAACACCCCTGAAAAGCAGTACAAGATCACCGATGAGGACTGGCGCAACCGCGACAAATGGGACGACTACGAGAAGGCGGTCGACGAGATGCTCTTGCGCACCAACACCGCCTATGCTCCGTGGATTGTCGTCGAGTCGAACGACAAGCGCTACGCCCGCATTCGGACGCTCAAGGCGATCATTGCGGCGATTGAAGCCAGGCTTTGATTTGCCGCGCTGCACCCGGAGGATATGCCGGTAGTCGACCGGCAGCGAGTGACTTTCTTTACGTCAAAGAAAGTCACCAAAGAAGGACGCCAAAGGACCCTCCGCCGGGTCCTTTGGAATCCCCGGGAGTACCTTGCCAGTACCCGCAGGTTACAGCCGCTCCCCACGGGTACACCAGCTGTGGGCACAATTCGGGTTGCGGACGCTCCCAACATCCGGGAACGGAAGGTACAAATAAAAAGGGCGCGCAGCGATCGCTGCGCGCCCTTTTTGCAAAGGCGGCCGTTATAGAAGGGAGTAACTGCCGATGAGTTACCAAGGGAAACGGTAACGAGGCAAATTCGGCCCACCAAAGCAACTTGTTGTGACATAAGTTTAGCATAAACAATAAACTTATGTCAATAGTAATATTGTGACATAAACATTATAATCTGGTTAAAGGGTGTGATGTTTATGGGTTCGGAAGATTTAAAATATCGAAAAAGGCTGTCCACTTCGGTTGATAGTGGGCTATATAAGGCAATATACAATTATAGCGTCGATACAAAGATACCGTTATCACGCCTGATGGATGATGCGATTGAGGCGTTCCTCAAGGCCCACGAAATTTCTTATGAGATAGCCGCACCTTACAAAAAAGAAAAAATCAAATAAAATGCGGACCGCTTCGCGGTCCGCATTTTTTGATGATTGATTTATCGGAACTGGCCTTCTTCGCTTCCTTTCTTGGGCGAACAAGAAAGGAGCTCGCCGCCGGTCGACTATCGGCAGGCCCTGCGCCCGCTGGGCGGAAGACCTAAGAGAAGAGGCCCGCCGGGGCGCAAAGCTAACGGGGGAAAGCATACTCCTCGTCGAGCAGGAACCGCACCCGGCCGGGCGGGGGATCGGCATAGGGGTTATACTCCATCCCGTTCAGCGAGCCGGCGTCCACAAGGTCGAGCCATCCGAACCGGGGCACGGAGACCTCCTCGAAATAGAGCCTGCGCACCCCGTAGCGGTCCTCGCCGGGGTCGTACCGGCCGGAAATCGGCCTGCGGTCGTACCGGACGAGGTAGGGCGCCGTCTCTCCGCCCCCGGGGACGCTGACCGTACAGACGACGGTGCGCGCGTCGGGATAGAAGGTCGCGTTATAGAGGATGGGGCCCGCGTCCTGTTCGGCGGGCAGGGGAGAGGCGACCAGCTCGTCGAGGTCAAGGCTGTGGTTGGGGCTTTGTGCGCGCAGGGAGGCCATCAGGGGCGTGTCGGGGCGCGTGTCGATGTACTGCTGTTTCTCAGCCTGTGTGCGGGCGGCCAGCAGGACCGCCGCGGCCAGCAGGAAGAGAAGAAGCGGGAGCGCGCGGCGCTTTTTCGGTTTACTCATGCTTGATCGCCTCGAGGGCGGAAATCTTCATCGCGCGGTTGGCGGGCAGGATGCCGGAGATCAGGCCGATGAGGGTGGCGAAGAGGATCGCCGCCACGACGAGCCACGGCGGGATGAGGGAGACCTGCGCGGCGGCCTGCTCGCCGCCGCCCCCGTAGTAGCCCATATAGCGCATCGACATGCCGCTGTTGTCCCCGCCGAAGGAGAAGTTGAAGTAGTTCATCAAAAAGGAGATGAAATAGCTGAGGATGACGCCGATGATGCCGCCGACAAAGCCGATGACCCCGGCTTCCATCAGGAAGACGGAGCGGATGTTCTTGACCTTGCAGCCGAGCACCTTCATGACGCCGATTTCGCGGGTCCGCTCATAGATCGACATGATCATCGTATTGGTGATGCCGATAGCCGCGACGAGCAGGGAGATGCCGCCCAGTCCGCCCAGGAACATCTGCTGCTGGCGGGCCTGCTCCTGCATCGGCTTGCGCACGTCCTCGGCCGAGTTCGTCTCGAAGCCCATCGCCTTGATGGCCTCCTGAACCGGCTCGACATCCTCCATCGTGGCGACCTTGACGGTGACGTTGCTGTAGCCCTTGTTGTTGCGGGTGCTGGTCTTGATCTTGTTGACGCGGTTGTATTCCGCCTCGAGCCACTTGATGTCCTCGATGTCCATGATGATGCCCTGCGAGGTCTCCCAACCCTTGTCGTAGTCCTGCTTGACCCGCCCGACCGGCTTGATCTCGCGGGAGAACTGGGTGCTGTCGGGATCGTCCTCGTCCTGCTTGTTGCTGCGCAGGATGAGCTCGTCGTTCATGATGTCGACGAACGGCTTCTGCTTGAGCTCGCCGTTCTCGTCCGTCTCGGGCCAGCGGTAGTTGTCAAACTTTTTCTTGCTGTCCTGGAAGCTGTAGCCGGTGTATTCGCCGACCACCACATAGATCGGCTTTTTCTTTTCGGTCTGCGGCCCCGTGGGATATTCCCCCTCGAGCAGCGTGTAGCCCATTTTGGGCATGGCTTTGGCGTACATGCCGGTGATATCCCACAGCTCCATCTGGTAGCGGTCGTCCTTGCCCGTGTAGATGCGCGCCTGGAGGCCGGGGGAATAGATGGGGGTCGCGACCTCGACGCCGGGGAGGTTCTGCATCTGCTCGACCGCCTTGTCGTCCATGACGGCGGCGTCGCCCTCGCCCATCCCGCTGTAGCGGTAGTTGTAGACGCTGATGGTGGTGAGGCGACTGCCCATCTGCGCGAGGGTGTTTTCGAGCTGGAGGTTCATGCCGAGGCCGAGGGAGATCATGACGACGATCGCGCAGGTGCCGACCACCACGCCGACCACGGTGAGGATGGAACGCATCTTTCGGCGGAAGAGATTTCCAAAGCACATGGAAATCATATCAGATATCTTCATCGTCGTCCTCCAGGAAGGCCTCGTCCTCCTTACGGCGCGCGAGCATGAGCCTGATCAGGAAGGCCGCGAAGATCATGAGCACCACGCCGCCGACCATCCAGCCCCAGACGGGAATCGTCTGGTACCAGGGCGTCTCCTCGGGGACCTCGTCCATCGGGTTCATCGCGTCCATGCCGTCGTCGGAGGGCATCGAGAAGGAGATCGCGGTCGTCGTGAAGGGCTCGCGGATCTCGGTGACGTGCATGTTCGCGTCCTCGTAGGTGATGATGATCTCGCCCTTGACCTCGCCGCCCTCCAGGGCGCCGAGCTGGAAATCGGCGGAATCCTCCTTGCCGGCCTCGATGTTGCCGATGAACTGGCGCTGGCCGGGCTGGGCGATGTTGCCGGCGATTTCGGCGGAGACGTTGTAGATGGGGGATTTCCCCTTGTTGACAAAGGAGACCTCGATGCTCGTGTCGTCCCCGACATAGAGTTCGGAGGGGACCTCGACGGGGTTGAGGGTGAAGCGGTCGAGCTGGGTGACGGGGATGCTGATCTCCTGCTCGGAGGTCAGCTGCTTGCGCGCCTCGTCGATGACCGCCTCATAGGCAAAGTCGAGCTTGATCGCGTGGGAGATCGGTTCCGCGCCCGGCTTGACCGACAGCGCGATCGTGCGCTCGATCGACGACTCGCGCGACATCTTTTCAAGGTAGATGGTGTTGGAGGAGCCCTTGAGGGTGAACGCCTCGGGCACCGTGATCTTGATGACAATGTTGTCGATCGGGAGCTTTTTGCTCGTGTTGGTAAAACGCAGCTTGAGGGAGAAGTCGCTGGCCGCGGCCACGCTCGCGCCGCCGTAGTCGAACTCCGACACGATCAGCGTCGGAGTGGGCGGCGCGATATCCGGGCGGCTGGAGGAGTCGTCGTCATCGTCGTCGTTCTTGTTGTGTTCCCGCTCGCTCGAGGGGGATTTCACCTTGAGCTCGTTGAGTTCCTTGCTGAAATCGGTCATGCCGATGCCCCACGCGGGCGGGTAGGAGACGGAGAGGCGCAGGGTCTTGCTCTCGCCAGTGTATGTAATATCCGGATAGGTAATGGTATAGTAGACGCCCTTCTCGTTCGAGCTGGAACCCACAAAGAAATCAGGGTGGTCGCCCGGCAGATTGTTGATGCGAAAGACGTCCGTGTTGATCGAAAAGGCGAAGAAGTCATAGGGGTCCTTTCCAGCGACCAACGCGTCATACTGATCGTGGGTGAAACGGGTGTCGACCACGGTAATGACCATCTTGGCATGGTCACCGTTGGTGAGCTGGGTCAGGCGCTTGCCGTCCCTGAGAAACTGCACGCCCTGGATGTTGTAAGCATCCGATGTGGGGTCGGTCTTGTCGTCGCTGTTGCTTCCATCGCCGTCACGGGGCGTCACGTTCAGCACCGCGTCGGGTTCCTCCTTCGGCGCCTGGGATTCCACCTGCGTGGTGGTGCCGGCGGTATCGCCCTCCTCTGCGTAGACGGTCGTGCCCCGGAAGAGCGTGGCAAAGGAGATGCCCGCCGCCGAAAAGAGGAAAATCACGGCGAGCACGAGGGAGATCACGCGGCTGGAAAGATGGTTCATATCGGCAGTTCTCCTTTTTCTTCTTCAGCGGCCGCCGGGGCGGGCGGCGGAGCACAGGGCGCGTCCCCGTCGTCTGGAAGGATCAGCGGCTCGTCGTCGGGCGGCAGGGGGAGTTCCTCCTCCTCGGCCGGGATGGGCCCTTCCGGGAGCTTTGGCTCCTCGGGAAGCACCGATTCGGGCGGCAGGGAATCCGCGTCGGCGGTCCCGTCGTAGATCGGCGTATGGGTGACGTCCGAGGTGATCGCGCCGTCGATCAGGGTGATGACCCGGTCGGCGTAGTCGGCGATCTCGGGGTCGTGGGTAACGATGATGAGCGTCTGCTGGTACCGGCGAGCGAACCGGACCATCATGCGCATGACGTCGATGGTCGTCCGGGTGTCGAGGTTGCCGGTCGGCTCGTCCGCGAAAACCACCTTCGGCCGCGAGACGAACGCGCGCGCGATGCCCACGCGCTGCTGCTGGCCGCCCGACATCTGGGTGGGCCTGTGGTGGGCGCGCTTTTTGAGTCCCACCGCGGCGAGCATCGCCATCGACGCCTTGTTGCGCTTCGATTTGGAGACTCCCTTGAAGATCATCGGCAGGGAGACGTTTTCGAGCGCGGTCATGGTTGGCAGGAGGTTATAGGACTGGAAGACAAAGCCCAAAAACCGCTGCCGGAAGATCGCGAGCTGGTTTTCCGACAGGCGGGAAATGTTGGTCTTCCCAATATATACCGAGCCGCGGGTGGGCTTTTCAAGCCCCGCGAGCTGGTTGAGCAGGGTGGATTTACCGGAACCGGAGGTCCCGACGATGCAGACGACCTGCCCCTTTAAAATTTCCAGGTTGATGTCCGCGAGGGCGACGACTTTTTCATCGCCGATGCGGTAGACCTTGCGCAGATGGCGCACACTGATCATGGGTTTCGGGCCGTTTTTGGCCCGCGCGGCGGTTTCCAAAGTGCCACCCCCTTCCGGCATACCGATCAATAGGTGCGGCTTTTTCCGCGATTTACTGCAACAAATTCACACTGCCGTCAACGCGGCCTCACCGGGGCAACACAATCGGCGCGGGAGAATCCGGTTGTACCCGCCCAAAAACTGTGATACAATATCCGGAGAGCCGGCGAATGCAACGGAAAATACAGGATGAGTATAGCATAGATTGTCCGAAATGCAAAGGGGTGGGCGGATGCCGCGGAAGAACGACCTGGTGACGCTCGACGTCACCGATATGACCCATGAAGGCAGCGGCGTCGGGCATTTGGACGGCATGGCGGTTTTCGTGCCCGCCTCGGCGGTGGGGGACCGGCTGCTGGTGCGGCTGGTCAAGGTCAACAAGACCCACTGCTTCGGGAAGATCGAGCAGGTTTTGACCCCCTCGCCCGACCGCGTCCCCCCCGACTGCCCGGTGAGCCGCCGGTGCGGCGGCTGCGTCTTCCGGCACGTCTCCTACGAGGCGGAGCTGCGCTACAAGCAGGCCTTCGTCCAGCAGAACCTGCGCCGCATCGGCGGGATCGAACTGCAAGTGGAGCCGATCCTGCCGTCGCCCCGGACGGAGGGCTACCGCAACAAGGCGCAGTATCCCGTCCGGATGCAGAAGGGGAAGCTCGCGGCGGGCTTTTTCGCGCCGCGCACCCATGAGGTGATCGACTGCCACGACTGCCGCCTCCAGCCGTCCGGCTTCGCGCGGATTCTGGAGACGGTGCTCGGCTACCTGCGGGACTGCCGCGTCCCCGTCTATGACGAGGCCGCGGGCGGCGGGCTGCTGCGCCACGTCTACCTGCGCGCCGGGCAGCGTTCGGGCGAGACGATGGTCTGCCTCGTCGTCAACGGCGACCGCCTCCCGCACGAGCGGGAGCTGGTCGAGCGCCTGCGCGCCTGCGACCCGCGGATCGTATCGATCGTCCTCAACGTCAACGACCGCCCGACCAACGTCATCCTCGGGCGGGAGACCCGCGTCCTCTATGGGAAGGGGCAGATCAGCGACGTGCTCTGCGGGGTGGAGTTCGACCTCTCCCCCCAGTCCTTCTACCAGGTGAACAGCCCCGGCGCCGAACGGCTTTACGGCGTGGCCGCCGATTTCGCCGCGCTCACCGGGGAGGAGACGGTGATCGACCTCTACTGCGGCGCGGGCACGATCGGGCTCTCGCTGGCGGGCCGCTGCAAAGAGGTGATCGGCGTCGAGGTCGTGCCGCAGGCGGTGGAAAACGCGGTCGCCAACGCGCGCCGCGCGGGCATTTCCAACGCGCGCTTCTTCTGCGCCGACGCGGCGGAAGCCGCCGCGCGCCTTTCGCGGGAGGGGATCCGCCCCGGTGTGGTCATCCTCGACCCGCCGCGCAAGGGCTGCGAGGAGGCGGTGCTCGAATCGGTCGCGCGGATGGCTCCCGGGCGGGTCGTCATGGTCTCCTGCAACAGCGCCACGATGGCCCGCGACTGCGCCGTGTTCGCCCGCCTCGGGTATGAGACGGTCCGCTGCCGGCCGGTCGACATGTTCCCGCGCACCGCGCACGTGGAGGCGGTGGTGCTGCTGGTAAAAGCGGAGACCTGACCCGTGTTTCATGGAAGAAGCCATCAGATGAAACGGAGGCACCGGTATCGGCGTGGATGAATTGGAACAGTACAGGCAGCGGCTGCGGATCATCCTGGAGGCTGAGAAGATCTGCGTTTTCGAGCTGGACGGCGTCGTCTGCTCGTGCAGCGCCGGCGCCGCGTTTTATCCCCGGACACGCCCGATTTTGACGCGCTGTTCAAAAAGGCGGATATGGCGCTCTACGAGGCGAAAACCTCAAGGGAAAGGGTCGTCTTTTACCACGGGGGACCCGGGGACGGCGCCCCCGGACACACAGATTAAATGGCCGACGCGCGCCGGAGCGGCGGCGTTGGAGATCGGACGGTGAACGCGGTGAAATCGTCGCCCAGCGTCCTGGAACGCCTCTACGGGGGCATCGAGGACAATCGAATACTCACGTCGGTCCGCCGGGGAATGGTGCTCGCCATTCCGGAAATCCTGGTGGGCTCCTTTGCGCTGCTGCTTCTGAGCCTCCCGGTTGGCGGCTGGCAGACGCTGCTCGACGGGCTGTGGAGCGGGTCTCTCCGGCTGCTGCTGACGGTGGTGCGCGACGCGACGCTCGGCGTCATCTCGCTGATCATGCTGCTGACGATCAGCTACAGCTACGAGGAGGAGACGCCCGCCGGACACCGGGGGACCCTCCCCTTCGTCAGCCTTTGCGCCTACCTCGCGTTCACCTACGGGCCGGAGGGCTTTGCCTTCGCGGCCTTTGAAAGCTCGCGGCTGTTCGGCGCGATCGTGGTGACGATCGCCAGCTGCGCGCTTTTCACCCTGCTGTCCGAGCGGTTCTCCATCCGGATGCGCTCCTACACCGACGGCTTGGACTCCGCCTTCCAGCGGTCGATCTCCGCGATCGTGCCCGCCTGCCTGGTGATCGGCCTCTTCGCCCTGCTGGGCGTCCTGCTCACCCGCGCGCTGGGGGGCGCCGATTACTCGGTGGCGTTTTCCGGCTGGTTCGAGGGGCTCTTCCTGCGGATGGGGCGGGGGCTGGGCAGCGGGCTGCTCTTCATCCTGCTGATGCATCTGATGTGGTTCTTCGGCATCCACGGGAGCAACGTGCTCGACGGGGTCGCGCACGAGGTCTTCCGCGCGGGCATGGACGTGAACCTTGCCCGGCTTGCAGCCGGGCAGGCCCCCACCGAGATCGCCACCAAGACCTTTTTCGACACCTTCGTGCTCTTCGGCGGCTGCGGGACGCTGCTCTGCCTGGTCGTCGCCATCTTCCTGTGCGACAGGCGCAAAAACGTCCGCGGGCTCTCCAAGATGGCGCTTGTGCCGGTGCTCTTCAACATCAACGAGCTGATAATGTTCGGCGTTCCCATCGTGCTCAACCCCATCTACCTGGTGCCCTTCCTCTGCACGCCGCTCGTGCTGACGGTCATCAGCTATCTGGCGACGCTGGCGGGGCTGGTGCCTGTCGCGATCCACACGGTCGAATGGACGACCCCGATCTTTTTGAGCGGCTACGCCGCGACCGGGTCGGTCGCGGGGAGCCTGCTCCAGCTGGTGAACCTCGCGGTCGGCGTGGGCATCTACCTGCCCTTTGTGCGCCTCGCGCAGGCCCGCCAGCTGCGGTCGCTGGAAAAGCAGATGGAGCGGCTGGCCGGGGAGGTCCGGGCCTGCGAGGCGGCGGGCGAACGCCCGGCGCTGCTGGCGCGCGGCGGCCAGCTCGGCTCGATGGCGAAGCTGCTGGCGGAGGATCTGCGCTACGCGCTGCGCAGCGGGGGCGTGCGGCTCCACTACCAGCCCCAGACCGACGCGCGGGGGCGCGTGTGGGGCGCGGAGGCGCTGCTGCGCTGGGAGCATGGGCCGGGCGGGTTCGTCTACCCGCCGCTCGCGGTCGCGCTGGCGGCGGAGGGCGGCTTCGCGGACGAGCTGGCCGCGTTCGTCGTGGGCACGGCCTGCCGCGACCTGGCGGCGCTCAGCGAATGGAGCTGCCGGGAGCTGGAGATCTCCTGCAACCTGACCGCCGGGCAGCTGACCGCGCCCGGCGCGCCGGAGCTCGTGAAAAAGGCGATCGAACGCTACCACATCCCGCCGGGGAGGCTCGGCGTGGAGCTGACCGAACAGGACGCGCTGTCCGGCGCGCCGCAGATGACCGAACGGCTCGCGGCGCTGCGGGAGACGGGCGCGCGGATCATCATGGACGATTTCGGCATGGGGCACAATTCGATGCTCTACCTGCAGGACAGCCAGTTCGACATGGTCAAGCTCGACGGCTCGCTCGTGCGGGAAATGACGGACAATCCCCGCACCGGGGAGATCATTTCCACAATCGTGCGGCTGTCCGAATCGCTCGGCTTCCGCGTGGTGGCGGAGTATGTGGAGACGCCCGCGCAGCTTGAGGCGCTCGGCGCGCTCGGGTGCAGATATTACCAGGGGTACCTCTTCAGCCCCGCGATCCCGCTTTCCGAGCTGAAGAAGTACATCCGGGAGCACTGAACGCGGCGGGGCCGCCCGGAAATTCGGCGGAGGGCCTTTTGTTCGGGGAAAAGGTATGGTATACTTTTTTCGGTATAATCCACGGGAGGAAAGGGCGGTGAAGGAATGCTGGTGTATCTGGCCGCGCTCGACAGCGAGCGGGAGCGGACGAAGTTTGAACAGGTCTACCTGACCTACCGCCAGGTGATGTTCTATACGGCGAACAGCATCCTGCACGACCCGCAGCTCGCCGAGGACGCGGTGCACCAGGCTTTCCTGCGCATCCTCGACCACATGCAAAATATTGGCGAGGTGGAGTGTCCCCAAACCAAAAGCTTTGTGGTTATAATTGTAAGGAACATTTCGATCAACCTCTATAACAGCCGCAAGAAAAAGGCGGTGGTCTCGTTCGACGAGCTCGAAAACTGGACGGCGGATACCGCCGCGGTCCCGGTGGACGAGGTGGAGTCGCGCGAGGGCTACATGCACCTGATGGACCTGATCGACCGGCTGCCGGAGGGTTACAGAAGCGTGCTGATGCTGAAATACGACAACGGCTTTTCGACGGGTGAAATCGCCTCGATGCTGAACCTGAGCGAGGAAAACGTCAAAAAGCGGCTTCAGCGCGCAAAAAAGAAATTGGAGCAGGAGCTCCTGACGGAGGAGGTGAACATATGACAGAGCTTCATGACGACCTGCTGGAAAAGGCTTTCGGCGAGGCGCGCGAACGAATGCTCGCGCGGCTTCCGGACGACGCAAAGCTCGATCATGTGTTCTCCGGGGAATTTGAGGAACGGATGCGGCGGATGATCCGGGCGGGGAAACACAGCCCGTGGCAGCGTCGGATGACCGCTTTCGCGCGCCGCGCCGCGGTGATCGTGGTGGCGGCCGTGGTCGGCTTTTCCGCCTGCGTTTTGAGCGTCGACGCGTGGAAGCAGGGCCTCTTCAAGATGGTGGAGGAGAAGTTCCCCGAGTACTCGAGCATCACCTACGAGCCGGTCGACGGCGCCGCCGGCGTGGCGGAGTTCACCCTCGCCGAGTACCAGCCCGCCTACCTGCCGGACGGATTCCGCCTCACCGAGCAGATGCTCGCCGACAGCATCAACTGGTCGACCTACACCAACGCGGAGGGGGACATGATCTCCTTCCAGCAGTCGATCCTCGGCAGCGGGACGATGGCGATCAACACCGAGGGTTCCCAGCTCGAGGAATTCGACCTGGGCGGCGAGACCGCCTATAAAATGGATAACCGCGGCAGCCAGTTCGTGCTGTGGAACGACAACCAGTATTCCTATATGGTGCTCACCAACGATATGCCCCTCGACGAGGCGGTGCGGATCGCCGCGTCGATCCGGCTTTACCCGCCCGACGCGCCCCATCCGCCCCACCTGCCGGTCGACCAGGGGCTGCTTCCCGACCCCTACACGCCCGAGGAGGCTGCGGAGAACGGGGACGTGGTGATCAGCGGCGGCGGGATCGAAAACGTGCAGGCGCTCGAGGCGCTCTTGAACGCGCAGCAGGCCAGCCCCGCGCGGTGGACGCAGCTCATCATCCGCGTGACGGATTTCGACCGGGGCGGCCCGATCATCCGCGACCTCTATTTTGACGGCTTCCGCGTCCACTGCGACGAGGACAACACCCGTACCGAGGGCCAGGAAAAGAACACCTACAGCGGCTACACCTACGCGAAGCTGGTCAGGGAGACACAGGACGGCGTCACGGTCGTCTACGGCATCGACGACTATACCGGCGACCGGGTGGAGCTGATCCGCTACGACGAGACGAAATAGGCTTCCCACATCAGAGAGCGGCGTTTTGCCGGGGGAGGACAACAGGATGAAGCTTTTACGGAAATTTTCAGGAGCAGCGCTTGCGCTGCTCCTGCTTGTATCCGCGGGACTGCCCGCGTCGGCGCTGCTCAAATCGTCGCCCGCGCGGCAGGAGCTCCCGGAGCTGACGCTGGCCTACGGCGCGGAGCGCGCCACGGCGGCGACCGGCGGTTATGAGTGGGACTATGGGGACGGCTCGAAGGAGATTGCGGACGCGCCGCACCCGCTCGACGAGGGCTACCGGATGCCGATCCTGCTGCGGCGCGTGAGCGTCGGGCGGATCGACCTGTCCTTCGGCCTGCGTCCCGACCGGGTCACCGTCAGCCGCTGGGACCTCTCCGACCGCGGGAATTTTGGCGCGGAGCCCCAGACGCAGACGCTGCGCGACCTGAGGATCGAGGTCCCCGGCACGGGGTCCTATATCTATGAGGTCGCGGCCGAGTGGGAGCAGGGGAGCGCCTCCTATGCCTTTGAGTTCGGCCTCGCTTCGGACAGCACCCGCATGGCGCTCTCCGACCTGCCGGAGGAGTACCCGGCCGAGACGGCGCTCGCCAACGGGGACGTCGTCTCGCGTGAAGGCGCATCCGCGCTGGGCAACCGCGAAAAGCTCGACACCTTCCTTTCGGGGGTGGAGAGCAGGACGCCGGCCTCGGTGCGCGTCGCTTCCTACGGGGAAGCGGGCGGGCCGATCGTCTACGACCTCGCCTACGACGGAAAGGAAATCCTCTGCACGGTCGACCGCACACGCGACGGGAGCCTTGCGGACGACCTGCGCGGGATCACCGAGCGGGTCTATGCCTCGGCGGCCATCGAGTGGGAGCACAGCGTCGATTCGGGCGGCAGCACCGCCTACCTGCGCCTGTCCGGCGCGTCGGGAGGAAAGCTGACGGTGGCGCGGTTCGTCCCCATCGAGATGGCGGCGGAGGAGGAGAGCTGCCCTGAAGGGACCGAGAAGCTCTCTGTTTTGATCCGGAACAACACAGGGGACGAGGCGAGCTTCGACGCGGTGTTCGCGCTCGAGGCGTACCTGAAGGACAAATGGACCGCGGTCCCCTTCGACGGGGCGTTCGACGACTGGGCGGGCGTCCTGCCCGTCGGGAGCGAAGCCTCCTGCGAGGTGGACCTCTCCCAGGTGGGGGAGACGCTCGTCCCGGCGCGGTACCGCGTCGTCAAGCTCCTGCGCTGCGGCAACCGCAGCCTGCGGGTGTCCGCGCCCTTCACGGTCACCGAGCCCGCCGACCGGCTGGCGCTTGAAAAACCGATGGAGATCGGCATCATGATCGGCAACGGCAAGCAGATGACCGCCGCGACGCTGACGCGGCGCGGCCGGTATGAGGAGGTCTCGCCCGTCACCTACGTGATGAGCGAGCTGGGGCGGTTCCGCCCGGTGCCCGGCGACTGGCGGCTGGGCGGCGCGGCCGAGACGGACGGCGCGAGCCTTACCCTCTCCTATGCGGACGGCTCGGAGGTGAAGCTCTACCTCGACCCCAACACGGACCGCCTGCGCGACGGGCAGGACCCGCAGCCGCTGACGCTGCTCTCGCTCGGCGGAAAAAACTACTACTCGGACGGGGAGGCGTACGCCCGGATTCAGAAATGCGCGGCCGCCGTGGGCGGAAAGGCGCAGCTCCAATAACCCAAAGCGGACGGGCCGCCCGGCTGACGCCGGGCGGCTTTTCGATTGGATTTTCCCACCGCGCTGTGGTAGAATAGTGGGGAAACCAAAAAGGAGGCGCGGTATGAAACGGACGGTTTATTACGGCGGGGACATCCTCACGCTCGAAGGCGGCGGACGCGCCGAGGCGTTGCTTGTGGAGGACGGGGTCATCCGGGAGCTGGGGACGAAGGAGGCGCTGCTGGCCTCCTTCCCGGGCGCGGAGCGCGCGGACCTGCGGGGACGCACGCTGATGCCCTCCTTCATCGACCCGCACAGCCACATCACCTCCTGCGCGCAGACCTTCGGGCTCGTATCCCTCGAGGGGTGCCGGGAGATCGCGGAGGTGGTCAAACGGATCGCGGACCACCGGGAAAAGGGCCGGGTGAAGCCGGGCGAATGGATCTGCGGGTTCGGCTATGATCACAACGACCTGAAGGAGCGCCGCCACCCCGGCCGGGAGGCGCTCGACCGCGCCGCCCCGGACAATCCCGTGCTGATCTCCCACGCGTCGGGACATATGGGGGCGGTCAATTCGGCGGCGCTCCGGGAGATGGGGATCACCGCGGACACCCCCGATCCGGACGGCGGGCGGATCGGCAGGGTGGACGGCTCCCGGGAACCGGACGGCTATCTCGAGGAGACGGCGTTCATCTCCCGTTCCAACGCGGTCCCGCTGCCCTCGGAGGAGGAGCGGTTCCGCCAGATGGAGATGGCGCAGGACGCCTACCTGCGGTACGGCATCACGACGGCGCAGGACGGCTTGACCCGTCCGGCCGAGTGGGAGCTGCTGAAGGGGATGTCGGAGGCGGGGAAGCTCCGGCTCGACGTGGTGAGCTACCTCGATCAGAAGCAGTGCCCCGGGCTTCTCCGGGAGAACCCGGAGTGGTACGGCCGGTACCGCGGGAACCTGCGCATCGGCGGGTATAAGATTTTCCTCGACGGCTCGCCGCAGGGACGCACCGCGTGGATGAGCGAGCCCTATGAGGGCGCGGCGGACGGCTACCGGGGCTACCCCTCCTATACCGACGAACAGCTGGAGGCCTTCGTGCGGCAGGCGGTGGACGAACGGGTGCAGCAGCTCGTGCACTGCAACGGCGACGCGGCCTGCGGACAGCTCATCGGCGCTTACCAAAAGGTCGCGGGCGGGGACCTGGGGCTTCGCCCGGTGATGATCCACGCGCAGCTCGTGCGGGAGGACCAGCTCGCCGAGATGGCGAAGCTCGGCATGATCGCCTCCTTCTTCGTGGCGCACACCTGGTTCTGGGGGGACGTGCACCTCAAGAATTTCGGCGCGGCCCGCGCCGAAAAGATCAGCCCCGCCGCGAGCGCGCTCCGGGAGGGGGTCGTCTACACCTTCCACCAGGACACGCCGGTCATCCAGCCGGATATGCTCTTCACCGTCTGGTGCGCGGTCAACCGGCGCACCAGGGCGGGCGTTGTGCTCGGCCCGGAGGAGCGGCTCTCCGTAACGGACGCGCTGCGCGGGGTCACGGCGAACGCGGCCTACCAGTATTTTGAGGAGGACCGGAAGGGGACCATCCGCGCGGGCAAGCGGGCGGATCTGGTCGTGCTCGACCGCAATCCGCTGGATGTCCCGGCGGAGGAGCTGAAAAACCTGCGGGTGCTGGCGACCATCAAGGCGGGGGAACCGCTCTATCGAAAGGAATGACAGCAAGTTGAACTACCGTGAAGAGATCGCGGCCTACCGGCCGCGCGGGGAGGAGGAGGCCGCCGACCAGGCGCTCATTCTCTCGATGATCGAACATTTTCCCGATACGGTGCTCACACGCGAATGCCTCGCGGGGCACATCACCTCGTCGGGCTTTATCGTCAATGAGACGCGCGACAAGACGCTGATGGCGTGGCACAACATCTACCGCTCGTGGGCGTGGACGGGCGGCCACGCGGACGGCGTGCCCGACCTGCTCGCGGTCGCGCTGCGGGAGGCGCGCGAGGAGACGGGCATCCTGCGGGTGTCGCCCCTCTCCCGGGAGATCGCGGGGCTGGACGTGCTGACGGTGCCGGGGCATGTCAAACGGGGAAAATACGTCCCCACCCACCTGCACCTGTCGGTCTCCTACCTGCTGTCCGCGCCGGAGGACCAGCCGCTGGCCGTCAAGAGCGACGAGAACAGCGGGGTGCAGTGGATCCCGATCAGCGAGATCGAAAGCTACAGCAGCGAACCGGAGATGTACCCCGTCTACCGCAAGCTGGTGGAACGGATGCGAAAGCTGCCGTGAGGCTGGAGGAGATCGTAGAACCACTGCTCGGCTGGTACGCGGAAAACGCCCGCGACCTGCCCTGGCGGCGGGAGGTCACCCCCTACCGCGTGTGGATCTCCGAGATCATGCTCCAGCAGACCCGCGTGGAGGCGGTCAAGGGGTATTTCGCGCGGTTTATCGGCACGCTGCCCGGCCCGGCGGAGCTGGCCGCCGTCGACGAGCGGGAGCTGCTGAAGCTGTGGGAGGGACTCGGCTACTACAGCCGCGCCCGCAACCTCCGGAAGGCCGCGCGGGTGATCATGGAAACGTACGGCGGGGAACTGCCCGCCTCCCACGAGGCGCTGCTGACGCTGCCGGGCGTCGGCCCCTATACGGCCGGGGCGGTCGCGTCGATCGCGTTCGGCCTTCCCGAGCCCGCCGTGGACGGCAACGTGCTGCGGGTGCTCTCCCGGCTGACGGCGGATAACAGCGACATCGCGGACCCCGCGGTCAAGCGCGCCGCCGAACGGACGGTGCGCGGGATCATCCCCTCCGGGCGCGCGGGGGCGTTCAACCAGGCGCTCATGGAACTGGGCGCGACCGTCTGCGCGCCGAACGGCCCGCCCGCCTGCGGGCGCTGCCCGCTCGCGGGCCTCTGCGCGGCGCACGCGGCGGGAAACGAAACAGCCTATCCCGTCAAGGCCGCGAAGAAGGCGCGCCGCGTCGAGGAGCGCACCGTGCTCCTGCTCGTGCGGGACGAGCTGCTCGCGCTGCGCCGCCGCCCGGCGAAGGGGCTGCTGGCGGGGCTGTGGGAGCTGCCCAACCTGCCGGGCGCGCTCGACGGCGCCGGCGCCGTCGAGGAGGCGCGGACGCTGGGGCTGGCCCCGCTGCGGGTGGAGCCGCTCGGCCCGGCCAAGCACATCTTCACCCACATCGAGTGGCACATGACCGGCTACCGCGTCACCGTCGAGGAGGCGCAGGCGGGGGAGGGGCTCGAGTGGATCGATCCCAGGGGGCTGCGGGAGGACTATCCGCTGCCCTCCGCGTTTTCGGCCTACCTCGCGCCCTATCTCGCTGCGGGCGGGTGACGCCGCCCGGACGTCAGGAGAAATCCGATGGAAGTCCGGCGACCGGAGATGGGAGACCGCCCGTTGGGCGGTCTCTTTTTGTCAGGGAGATTTTTCAAGCGGGGTTGCCGAAACAGGGAAAATGTGCTATAATAACACCATCCTAAACTGGGGGAATGTTTCGTCCCCCTGTAAGCTGTAACCGGGACCGCCGGGCCCGCCCCGCGGCCGTGTGCGCCATGACGGATGGCCGTCTGCCGAGATTCGATTCGACAGGCGGCTTTGCGTTATTCAAAGTTTGGAAACGAATTGTCCATAATTTTTTGGTATAATAAGGTGATTCATTAAATCAATAAAAACATAAAGAGGAACAGAAAGGGAGTGTGACACATGTCGTCCAACAACCCGTATTCCGAGATTACGCAGGAAATACTGGACCTTTCCGAGCTCTGCCGGAAGGGCAGCGCCATTGACCCCGCGCTGTATGAGAAACTGGACGTGAAACGCGGCCTGCGCGACATCAACGGCAAGGGCGTGCTCGCGGGGCTCACCGAGATCTCCGAAATCCAGTCCAGCATGGTGGACGAGAGCGGCTCGACCATCCCCTGTGAGGGCAAGCTCTTCTACCACGGCATCAACATCAAGGACCTCGTCTCCGGATTCATCCGCGAAAAGCGGTTCGGTTTCGAGGAAGCCGTCTACCTGCTGCTCTTCGGGCAGCTGCCCAGCGAACGGCAGCTGAAGGATTTCTCGGCCCTGCTCGCCCGTTACCGCACGCTCCCGAC
This sequence comes from Anaerotruncus massiliensis (ex Togo et al. 2026), assembly GCF_030825285.1. NCBI lineage: Bacteria > Bacillati > Bacillota > Clostridia > Eubacteriales > Oscillospiraceae > Anaerotruncus > Anaerotruncus massiliensis (ex Togo et al. 2026). The sequence goes on along the minus strand of NZ_JAPJQF010000010.1, from coordinate 3,890 downwards.
CAGCTTTGTGCGCGACATCATCATGAAGGCGCCGAGCCGCGACATGATGAACACCCTCGCGCGCAGCGTGCTCACCCTCTATTCCTACGACGACCGCGCTGACGACATCAGCATCCCCAACGTGCTGCGCCAGTGCCTCCAGCTCATCGCTCTCTTCCCGTTGCTGTCGGTTTACGGCTACCAAGCCTACAACCACTACCACGAGGGACAGAGCCTCTATATCCACGCGCCCGACCCCGAGCTTTCGACGGCGGAGAACATCCTGCGCATCCTGCGCCCCGACAGCAAGTACACCGCCCTGGAGGCCCGCGTGCTCGACGTGGCGCTCGTGCTCCACGCGGAGCACGGCGGCGGCAACAACTCGACCTTCACCACCCATGTCGTCTCCTCCTCCGCGACCGACACCTATTCGGTCATCGCGGCCGCGATCGGCTCCCTCAAGGGCCCGCGGCACGGCGGCGCGAACATCAAGGTCGTCAAGATGTTCGACGACATGAAGAAGACCCTGCCCGACTGGACCGACGAGGACGCCGTGCGCGGCTATCTCAAGGCGTTGCTCAACAAGCAGGCGTTCGACCACGCGGGGCTCATCTACGGCATGGGCCACGCGGTCTACTCCCTCTCCGACCCGCGCGCCGACATCTTCCGCGCGTTCGTCAAATCGCTGTCGGAGGAGAAGGGGCTCGACAAGGAATACGAGCTCTACTCCCTCGTCGAGCGGCTCGCCCCCGAGGTCATCGGCGAGGAGCGCCGCATCTACAAGGGCGTCTCCGCCAACGTCGACTTCTACAGCGGCTTCGTCTACAGCATGCTCGACCTGCCGACCGAGCTGTTCACCCCGATCTTCGCCATCGCGCGCATCGCGGGCTGGAGCGCCCACCGCATCGAGGAGCTGTGCAACGCGGGCAAGATCATCCGCCCCGCCTACCAGAGCGTGGCGCCCCGCGCCGACTACATCCCGCTGCACGAGCGGCAATAACGGAAGCCCAGAGGCCCGCCGTCCGGCGGGCCTCTTTTTTGTGCGCCGAAATCCATAAAGGCGGGGGCGGGGACGGGCCTGCGATTTGTCGATTTTGCGGGAATGGCATTTTGGGAGAAGATGTGTTAAGATAGACTGATGGAAAGAGAGGGGTACGGAATGAACCGGCAAATCAAAACCAGCGAGCTGCTTCGGCGGTTCGCTCCTTATTTTAAGAAATACCGCGGGGTGCTGGCGCTCGACCTCTTCTGCGCCTCGCTGACGACGGTGTGCGAGCTGGTGCTGCCGCTGATGGTGCGGTATATCACCGACCTCGGCATGAACGACCTGGCGAGCCTCACCGTTTCGCTCATCCTGAAGATCGGGCTGCTCTACCTGCTGCTGCGGGTGATCGACATGGCCGCCAACTACTACATGCAGAACATCGGCCACATCATGGGCGCGCACATCGAGACGGACATGCGCAGCGACCTGTTCGAGCATCTCCAGCGGCTCTCCTTCACCTATTTCGACAGCACCAAGATCGGCCAGCTGATGGCGCGCATCACGAGCGACCTGTTCGACGTGACCGAGTTCGCCCACCACTGCCCCGAGGAGTACTTTATCGCGGCGCTCAAGATCGTCGTGTCCTTCATCATCCTCACGAACACCAACCTCTGGCTCACGCTGATCATCTTCGCGCTCATCCCGCTGATGGTCCTCTGCGCCACCTATTTTAACCAGCGGATGCGCCGCGCCTTCAAAAAGTCGCGCAACCAGATCGGCGAGCTCAACGCGCAGGTGGAGGACAGCCTGCTCGGCATCCGGGTGGTCAAATCGTTCGCCAACGAGCAGATCGAGCGGGAGAAGTTCCGCGAGGGCAACGAGGAATTCCTCGACATCAAGCGGGAGCAGTACCACTACATGGCGGGCTTCGGCAGCGTGACCCGCATCTTCGACGGCATCATGTACGCCGCCGTGATGATCGCGGGCGGGCTCTTCATGATCTACGGGCAGATCAACGCGGCCGACCTGATGGCCTACCTGCTCTATGTGACGACGCTGCTCACCACCATCCGCAGGATCGTCGAGTTCACCGAACAGTTCCAGCGCGGCATGACGGGCATCGAGCGGTTCCTTGAGGTGGTCGACGCGCCGGTGGACATCCACGACGCGCCCGGCGCGAAGGAGCTTCGGGACGTGGCGGGCGACATCGCCTTCGAGCATGTGGCCTTCCATTATTCGGACGACGACCACTGCGTGCTCTCGGACATCAACCTGCACGTGCGCCCGGGGGACAGCGTGGCCCTTGTCGGGCCGTCGGGCGGCGGCAAGACGACGCTTTGCAGCCTCATCCCGCGCTTTTACGACGTGACCGAGGGGCGCATCCTCGTCGACGGGCAGGATATCCGCGGTCTCACGCTCGAGTCCCTGCGCAAGAATATCGGCGTCGTGCAGCAGGAGGTCTACCTCTTCGCGGGCAGCGTCTTTGAAAATATCTCCTACGGCCGCCCGGGGGCGAGCCGCGAGGAGGTCGTCGAGGCGGCGAAGCTCGCGGGCGCGCACGACTTCATCATGGAGTTCCCCGACGGGTACGACACCTACGTGGGGGAGCGCGGGGTGCGCCTCTCGGGCGGGCAGAAGCAGCGGATCAGCATCGCGCGGGTCTTCCTCAAGAACCCGCCCATCCTCATCCTCGACGAGGCGACCTCCGCGCTCGACAACGAGAGCGAACGGATCGTCCAGCAGTCGCTTGAGACGCTTGCGAAGGGGCGGACCACCTTTACGATCGCCCACCGCCTGACGACCATCCGCGGCGCGCAGCTCATCCTCGTGCTGACCGAGGAGGGGATCGCCGAGCAGGGCACCCACGCCGAGCTGATGGCGAAGGGCGGGCTCTACCACCGCCTCTACAGCATGTACACCGAGATGGAATAGGCTTTTGGCGCGGAAGGACCGATGAAATGGTAAGGGATATGACGGCCGGCAGCCCGTCGAAGATTCTTGTGACCTTCGCGCTGCCCATGATCCTCGGCAACGTCTTCCAGCAGCTCTACAACATCGTGGACTCGGTGGTGGTCGGGAACTTCGTGGGCTCCGACGCGCTCGCGGCGGTCGGGGCCTCCTATCCGGTCACCTTCCTGTTCATCGCGGTCGCCACCGGCGCCTCGATCGGCTGCTCGGTGGTGATCTCGCAGTTTTACGGCGCCAAGCGGATCACCGAGATGAAATCGTCTGTCTTTACCGCGCTCACCTCGATGATGACGCTGAGCGCCCTGCTTTTGCTCGCCGGGCTGCTGCTCGCGCGCCCGCTGCTTTTGCTCATGCGCACGCCGGGCGACATCTTTTCCGACGCGGACGCCTACCTGCGCATCTATGTGGCGGCGGTGCCCTTCCTATTTCTCTACAACACCTCGACGGCCGCCTTCAACGCCCTCGGGGACAGCCGCACCCCCCTCTGGCTGCTGATGCTCTCGTCGGTGACCAACATCTTCCTCGACCTGCTCTTCGTCATCCGGTTCGGAATGGGGGTGCCGGGCGTGGCGTGGGCGACCCTCATCGCGCAGGCGCTCGCCTCCCTGCTGGCGTTTTTCGTGCTGCTGCGCCGCCTCAGGCGGATGCCGTGCGAGGGGAAGCCCCGCGTCTTTGAATGCGAGCGCCTCCGGCACATCTGCCGGGTGGCGGTGCCGTCGATCATCCAGCAGTCGATCGTCTCGTTCGGCGCGCTCTTCGTGCAGGCGCTCGTCAACGGCTACGGCTCCGACGTGATCGCGGGCTACACCGCCGCGACCAAGATCGACAGCATCGCGATCATGCCGATGCTCAACGTCGGCAACGCCGTCTCCTCCTTCACCGCGCAGAACATCGGCGCGGCGAAGCCCGGGCGGGTGGGGAAGGGCCTGCGCGCGGCGGTCGTGATGTCGGCGGTCAT
>NZ_JAPJQF010000070.1:0-11352 GCF_030825285.1 Anaerotruncus massiliensis (ex Togo et al. 2026) | reverse complement strand
GGCGCGTCCGGGTCGGTGGGCGCGTCCGGATCGACGGGCGCGTCCGGATCGACAGGCGCGTCCGGGTCGGCGGGCGCGTCCGGGTCAATGGGCGCGTCCGGGTCAATGGGCGCGTCCGGGTCGGTGGGCGCGTCCGGGTCGACGGGCTCGTCCGGGCCGACGGGCGCGTCCGGAACCGCGGAATCCGCGGATTCGGACCGCGCGGCAGGCGCGGAGAGGTCCTCCTGCGCCCACACCGGCCCGGCGCCCATGGTGCAGACCATGAGCGCCGCAAGCAGCAGGGACAGTCCTCTTTTCATCCTTTTCTCTCTCATGCTCGGTTCTCCTTCTCTCCTCACGCGTTTACATGCTTACTCTTTCACGCTTCCGACAAGGAAGCCCTTGGCAAAGTATTTCTGTACGAAGGGGTAGATGCAGAGGATGGGGACGACGCTGACAATGATGACCGCGCATTTGACCGTCTCTGCCGGGGGCATGTTGGCCAGCGGCAGGGCGAGGTCGGAACCGCTCGCGTTGAGGATGATGCCGCGCATGATGTTTTGCAGCGGCAGCTTGGCGTTGTCCACGATGAACAGCGAGGAATAGAACCACTCGTTCCAGTGCCAAACGGCGTACATCATCCCCACCGTCGCGATCGACGGCAGGCTCAGCGGCAGCACGATCCGCCGGAAGAGCTGGAACTGGTTGCAGCCGTCAATCATGGCGGCCTCCTCCAGGCCGGGCGGGAGCTGCTGGTAGAACGCCTTCATGATGAAGATGTATACCGAATTGATCGCGAAGGGCAGGATCATCGACCAGAAGCTGTCGTAGAGCCCCACCCCCTTCACGAGCAGAAAGAGCGGCACGAGCGGCACCGGGAAGACGATCGCCACATTGATCAGCGCGATGACCAGCCTGCGGCTGGGCAGGTCGTTTTTCGAGAGCGCGTAAGCCATCGTGCAGGTGAAAAACAGCTGGGTGGCAGTGCCCGCGACCACGCGCATAATGGTGACGCCATAGGCGTTGAAGATGCTCGATCCCTTGGAGAGGATCATCCGGTAGGCCGCCGCGTCGAACACCTCGGGGATCAGGATAAAGGTCCCCCGGCGGGAAATCTCGTCCTGCGACAGGAAGGACTGCATGAGGACGATGAACATCGGCAGCAAAAAGCAGACGCAGAGCAGGACCAGCAGGGTGATGTTGACCACTGTAAAGACTTTTTCGCCCGTGCTCTTGCAGGCCATACGATCACTCCTTTACGAATACATATTCTGCTGGCCCATCTTGTTGGCGATAAAGTTGGTGATCATGACCAGCATAAACCCGATCACCGATTTGAAGAGGTTGACGGCGGTGGCATAGGAATACCGGAACTCGGTGAGCCCCGCCCGGTAGACGTAGGTGTCGAGGATGTCGCTCACCTTGTAGACGCTGGGCGAATAGAGCAGCAGCGTCTCCTCCCAGCCCTCGTTCATGATGACGCCGATGCGCATGATGAACATGATCGTAATCGCAAAGCTGATGCAGGGCAGGGTGATCCTGGTGATCTGCTTGAGCTTTCCGGCGCCGTCGAGCGCGGCCGCCTCGTAGAGCTGCGGGTCGATGCCGGACATCGCGGCGATATACACGATCGAACTCCAGCCGATATTCTTCCACGCGATGGCCCCCAGCAGAATCTGCCGGAACCAGTGCACGTCGGTGACATAGTAGCTCGGGACGCCGCCGAAGTGCGCCACAATGGCGGGAACGATTCCCCCGTTGGTGGAAAAGAGGGTGAACACAAGCCCCGCCAGCACGACGTTGGAGACGAAATAGGGCATGTAGGACACCGTCTGCACAAAGGTCTTGAAAAATTTACTGCGCACCTCGTTGAGGAGCAGCGCCAGCAGGATGGGCAGGGTGAACTCGACGAGCAGGCGCAGGACCGCCAGAATCACCGTGTTGCCAAACACGTTCCAGAAGTAATAGGAATTCAAAAACTCCTGAAAGTGCCGAAACCCCACCCATTCGCCGGTGAACATCGCCGACAGCCCCTCGAAGGGGGCCAGGTCCTTAAAGGCGATCATATACCCCGCGAGCGGGATATACCGGAAAACCAGAAAGTACAGGAGTCCGGGCAGCAGGAACAGGTATAACATCTTGTATTTCCACATCTTTGCGGGCAGCCCCCGCCTTGCGGGGACGCCGCCCTTTTTCCCCGCGGCGGGGCGCGGCAGTACCGCCGGCTGATTTCGCACGCTGATCCCTCCTATAGCCGGGAAGGCGGCGGGGGCCCGCGCCCCCGTCCGTCTCCCGCGGGCCGGCTTTCCGGCCGTCTATTTTACCTGTTCAAAATACATCTCGGTGTAGGCGTCGATCCAGTCCTGCATGCCCGCGTCGTAGAGCTCCTGCACGAACTGGTCGTACTCATCGATCGGGCGGGTGCCCATGATGAAGTTGATCGTCTCCTCCTCGAGCATCCTCGAGATGTCCGAGGCGCCGGGGACTCTGGCCTTGATGACCGCCGGGTCGTAGACGATGCCCGAATCAAACGGGATCTTGCCGCGCTTGAGGTCGGTGTGCTCGTTGGTCAGATATTCCTGGTGACGGGCCTGCTGGGGGTTGTCGCCCGAGACGGCGGTCTCCATCGGGAGCCCGATCGCAAAGGCGTATTCCGCGTAGTACCCGGTCTTTTCGCCGATCGTCTCGTAGATGTGGGCGTCCTTGTCCTTCCACTTCCAGAACATCCCCTCGGGGCCGTACCAGGTGACCATATGGTTGGCGGGATCGCTGTAGATGAAGTTGAGCATGTCGATGACCGCCTCGGGATGCTCGCACTTGGCGGAGATGAGCGCACCGGTGGTGGAGGCGGGCATGGCGGTCTCCGCCTTGCCGGACGGTCCCTCGAGTCCGTCGTGCTGGTAGTCGTAATTCGCCTCGGGGAAGGTCTTCTGCAAGTCGTAGAGGGAGAGGGTGATGTTGGAGTACCACACCGCCGCGGAGCCGACCTTGCCCTGCTTGACGATCTCGCGGATCTTATCCTTGCTCAGAGAGGCGAATTCGGGATACATGTAGCCCTTCGTGTACCACTCGTTCATCTTGGCGAGGAAATCCTTGAAGCCGGGCTGCAGCTCGGCGGGTTTGATCTTGTTGTCGGTGGGGTCGAGCCAGTTGCTGTAGCCATACTCGGTGAACGCTCCGAGGAAGGAGTTGTGCAGCCCCTTGGAGGAGTGCTTGCCCGCGATGTCCGCCAGCAGCGGGATGGTGCCCTCGCCGCCCGTGCCGTTCTCCTTGAAGGTGCGCAGGACGTTGTCCAGTTCATCGATCGTCCTGGGCATCTCCAGGTTTTCCTTCTCCAGCCAGTCGGTCCGGATCCAGGTCGGGTTGCCGAGGTTGGGCGTGCTGCGCGGCACGCCGTAGATGTTCCCCTCCTTGTCGGTCATGGCCTTCCACGCCTCTTCCGGCCATGCCTTCACGATGTCCTGTCCCTTGCCGTCAAGGTAGCTGTTGATCGGGACGATGACCTTTTTGCTCGCGTATTCCGACCAGTCCCCCCAGAAGAGGTCGACCTGGTCGCCGCCGGCGAGCAGGAGGTTGAGCTTTTCCGTCTCGTTGCCCGCGGGCGGCACGATCACCTGAACGTCGTAGCCGGTGTTTTCCAGCATCCACTGGTGAATCTGCTCCATGATCGCGGGGTCGGCGCCCGCCTCGGAGCCCGCGCCCGCGATCGAGCCGCTGTTGTTGTAGACGACGATCTTGACGGGGGACTGGGCGCCTTCTTCCGCCGGGGCGCCGGGAGCGGCGCTGTCCGCATCGGGCGCGGGAGCGGGGCTGTCGCCGCCGCAGCCGGTCAGGCTGCCCGCCAGCATCATCGCGGCGATGGCGGCTGCAAGAATCCTTCTCTTCATTTCTCTTTTCCTCCTATTTCATTGAAGTCGGTTATCGTGCGGCCGGGTCCCGGCCACACCCCGAGTATAAAAAGGAAGCCGCTATTTTGAAAGGGCGGCATTTTGACTAATTCCATCAAAAAACCTACAAAGTCAAAAATAAATAGATAAAAATGCTATATTTATCGTTTTCGCCACGAAAATTTTGCCCAATATATGTAAAACCGCCCCGCCGCTTACGCGGCGGGGCGGTTTTACGGCGCCTACCGGCCCTGGTTCATCCTGCGGTAATCGCCGGGGGTCACCCCCGTGGCGTCCTTGAAGACCTTGATGAAATAGTTGATGTTGGAGTAGCCGAGCCGTTCGCAGACCTCCTTGATTTTGAGGTTGCTCCCCGTGAGCAGCTCCTTTGCCTTTTCCACCCGCATCCCGGTCAGGTAGTCCATGAACTTGACGCCCGTCTCCTTTTTGAAAATCCGGCTGACGTAGGCGGGGTTGAGGTTGAGCTGCTGCGCGACCGATTCCAGCGTGGTGTTCTGGCTGCAGTCCGCGCGGATGATCGCCAGGACCTGTTCCACACGCGCGTCGCTTTTTTTGGTGGCGAGAGTGCCCAGGCAGTCGGCCGTGGCCGTGAGCACCCCGTCGAACCACTTGAGCGCCGCGCCGATCCCGTCGAGCCGGAGCAGCTCGTCGTAAAGGTTCCGGGTGTCCCCGTACACCCTGCCGGGCGGCACGCCCGCCGCGTTGACGAGCTTGACGACGCTGGTGAGCACGTCCATGTAAAGGCTTTGCACCTGCCGGTATTCGAGCGGGTCGTTCTCCTGCATGAGCTCCTTGAGCAGCTCCCGGAAGGCCCGGCAGGCCTTCTCCCCCTCCCCCGACTGGAGCGCGTCGAGGATCTTGTCGATGCGGTCCTGGCTGTAGCGGAGGACCCCCTTTTCTCCGGCGGGCGCGTCCGCGAAGAGCACGCCGTCCTCATCCGAGAGTTCCCGGCGCAGCAGGGCACGTTCGGCCTCCAGATAGGCCCGGCGCAGCTCTCCCACCTCGCCGATCTGTCCGCTGAGCACGACGGTGCAGGGGATCTGCGCCGCGCGCGCCAGCTCCCGGCGCATCCCCTCGAGCTTATCCATCAGCTGCGCGGTATCGCCCTCCGCCGCGTTGAGCAGCGCGACCACCTTTCCGTCCTCCATCTCCGCCAGTTCAAACGGGTAGGGGCGGAGATTGTCCAGCAGGTAGCTGAGCAGCAGGTCCTTTTTGATGCTCAGCGGGCCGAACCGGTCCCCCTCCTCCAGCGCGTCGTAGGAAAAGAGCACGATCCGCAGGCTGCGGTCGTCCAGCCCGATGTTCAGCAGCTTGAACTGCCGCCGCACCTCCTCCTCCGAGTAGTCGTTGCGGCGCAGCAGGGAGATCAAAAAACGCCGCCGGTGCACCGGCAGACTGTTCTGCAGGCGTTCGACAAGGTCCATCTCATTCATCTTGAGTTCCTCAAAGACGCCGGCCAGCCCGTCGAATTCGTTTTTCCAACCCGATTTCCGGGGGCTTTCCCCCACGATCTCCATCAGCCTCTCGATGGGGGAATACAGCCTGCGGGAGGCGACCGCCGCCGCCAGGATCACGCAGGCCGTCACTCCCGCGAGGCTCAGCAGGAACACCATCTGCAGCGCCTCGACCCCCTGGTAGAGCTGCTGGACGTCCGAGACCATGACAAAGTTCCAGCCGAGCTTGTCCGACTCGAGATAGCTCAGCAGGTAGCGTTTCCTGCCCAGCTTTCCCGAATCCCAGTGGTACTGCCCGTCCCTGAACGCGTCGACGCGCTCCCTTTGGATCAGCTGCTGCAGTTCCGGATACCGGTAATCCTTCAGCAGGAGCTCCCCCTCCCCCGAATAGGCGAAGAGGCTGTCGGTCCCCTTCCGCTCGATCTTCAGCACGATCTGGTCGTAGAACTTGCGCGCGTCGATGTTGACCGCCATGAGGTTCATCTCGTTGTAGTAGGAGCGGAAAACGAGCGTGATTACCTGCTGGTTTCCCTTATAGGGAAAATCAACCGTCCGCGTGTCCATGACCGCCGGGGAGATGAAGGCCTGGTCCGCGTAGCCGAACCACTCCTTGTCGAAGAAATCCGCCATGCCGTACTGCAGGCCCGCCGACGAGTAGACAAGCCCCTTGCCCGAATCGCAGAAGTAGATCGAGTCGATAAAGGCGTTCGTCAGTTCAAAGCTCCGGAGCTGTTCAAGCATCCGCGCCTTTGCCTCGAGGTAGCGGGCGGTCCCCCGGAGGTTTTCCCCGACCTCGAGGGAGGAGATCAGCTTCTCCATGCCCTTGCCGTCGGTAAACGTCTCAAAGGTTTTGAAGGAGGAGTCGAGGATCGTCTGCCTTCCGCTGTCCTCGATCTGGCTGAAGACCACCTCCATCGCGTTGAGGGTCTGGCCCAGATAGTTCTGGCTGAACAGCGCCATCTGCCGGGACATGTTCTGCCGGGCGTTCCCAAAGAGGATCGCCCCGAGCACCAGCGGCGGGATGGTTGCGATCACGAGCAGGCAGCAGGTCAGCCGGACGAAATACCGGCCTCCCGCGAGCGGCAGTTTCATACTCCACACACCCCTTCCGTTTTCCGTTTCACCCGGGCGTACTCTCCCGGACGATCAGGGAGGGCTCGACCACCACCGACCGCCGCCGGGCGGATTCGTCCCCCTCCGTCATGGCGCAGATGAGCTCCGCCGCCCGCCGCCCGACCTCGTATGTCCGGAAGTCCACCGTCGTCAGCTTGGGGCGGAAGCTCTCGCAGAGGGGCGTGTTGTCGTATCCGACCACCGCGAGCTCCCGCCCGACCTTCCGGCCCAGCCGGGCGGCGGCGTCGTAGACGACGCAGGCGGCCGCATCGTTGAAGCAGAAAACCCCGTCCGCCCGGCGCTGCAGCAGGCGGGTCACCGCCCTTAACGCGTTCTCGGGTTCGCCGGGCGCGCAGGCGAAGCTCACCAGCGACGGGTCCTGCTCCAGCCCGTTCTCCGCGAGCGCCGCCAGATAGCCCTGGTACCGCTCGGCCGAGGTCTGGTAGATGGGCGGGGAGACATAGGCGATCCGCCGCCGCCCCGTGCGCACGAGGTGGCGCACCGCCAGCTTTCCTCCGAGGAAATTGTCCGACTTGACGACCGGCGCCTGGATGCCGGGGACCTCCCGGTTGCAGAGCACCAGCGGCACTCTCCGTTCGAGGATCCGCATGAGCGGGCGCAGGTCCGTGCCCTCGTAGACCGCGGGGATCAGGATGATGCCGTCCGTCCCGCCCTCCAAAAACCGCTCGAGGCAGGCGGTCTGCCGCCGCACGCTGTTGTCGGTGTTGCTGAGGATTACGTCGATCCCCCGGTCGCCCGCCGCGTCCTGGATCCCGCGGATGATCCCCGGATAGGTGTCGTGCTGAATGTCGGGGATGACCACCGCCCACCTGCGCCCGCCCTCCGCATGGTGCGCGGCGGGCAGCCGTCCCGTCGTATAGGTGCCGCTTTTGTCGCGGGCGTAGAGCAGGCCCTCGCCGATCAGCTCGGAGACCGCGCGCTCGATCGTGGTGCGGTTGACCCCGAAGCGCTCCGCCAGCGCCGCGCGGGAGGGCAGTCTCTGCCCGGGCGGAGAGCCGGCGAGCTCCTCTATGAGCAGTTCCTTGACATGGTCGTACAGCCGTCTCTCCATGATCTGTCCCCCTCAATAATATCTAGACGGTCTAGATTCAAGAAAAGTCTACCATCCTTCCCGCGCGCCTGTCAATCCATCCGCGGACCGGTTTGTGGCATCTCACAATCCCGCGGGGCCGCTTTTGTGGGGAAACGAAAAAAGGAGGCCGCCGGACGGCCTCCTTTTTTATTCCGCTTTTACGATATCCTCCCGCCAGCTCGGCGCGACCGCCCTCCCGGGCGGGCAGAGGAGGAACCGCGTTTCGTCCCACGCCCCCGCGAGCAGTGCGTCGAGCAGCCCGGCTCCCCCGGGGACCGCCTCGAACCGCCACCCGTATTCTACGGCCGCCTCCCGCGCGCGGCGGGCGTGCGCCGGGCTCGGGCAGGCGGGCGGATCGATGTAGATGCAGGTGTCATAGGCCGAGATCCACGCGTTCTCCTGCTCGAGCAGCCACGCGGCGTTGTCGGCGCCGTAGCGTTCGGCATACTCCCGCAGCTTCGCGTCGTACCAGGTGCGGGAGGGGGTCTTCGCAAAGTCGAGCCAGCCGGGCGTGTACCAGTAGATGCCGCCCCGGCTGTGGAAGTAGTCGAGGTAGCGCCGCTGGGAGCCGAGCAGGACCCCGATGCAGTCGTCGGTGCGGGGCAGCACAAGGGGCAGCCTCCCGGCGCGTACCCCCGCAAGCCCGCCGCCGCACAGCCCGTAGCAGAGCACAATCGCGTCGAGCCGGCCATCGGGCGGAGCCTGCGCGTCGGCGCGCTCGATCTCCGCGAGGGTTTCCGTAAGGCGGCGGCGCAGCTCATCGGGCGTGTCGTGCAGCCCCTGGGGAAGCCAGTGCGTCTCCACGGCGCTGCGGCTCTTTTCGGAAGCGGCGGTGAGCTCCCGGCCGAACACCTCGCAGGCGACCGCCGCCAGCCGCATCATCCGATGCCGCCGTAGGCGACGCCGAGCACCACCACGGCGGCGGCGAGGAAGACGTAGACGTATTTGGCGAGGAAGTCGAAGCCGCGCACGAGCGGTTTTTTCCTGCCGGTGGTCAGCTCCTTTTTGATGGCGGGCAGGCCGAGCACCCAGTAGATCATCACCGCGCCGAGCACCGCGCCGACCGGCACGATATAGATCGTGATCACGTCCATCCAGCTGCCGGTGTAGGGCTCGTACTCGATGAAGAGGCCGACCGCGAAGACGACCGCGCCGGTCAGCAGCACGGCCGGGGTGCGTCCGAGCCCAAACTGCCGCTGGACCGCCTCGGAGCAGACCTCCAGCATGTTGATGAGGGAGGTGACCCCGGCAAAGAGCACCGACAGGAAGAAGAGCACCGCGAAAAGCCGCCCGGCGGGCATCTGCGCGAAGACCTTTGGCAGCGTGATGAAGATGAGGGGCGGGCCCGCCTGCGGGTCGAGGCCGAAGGCGAAGACCGCCGGGATGACCGCCATGCCCGCGACGAGCGCGGCGGCGGTGTCGAGCAGGGCGGTGAGGGCCGAGGCATGGGGGATGTCCTCCGTTTTAGAGAGGTAGCTCCCGTAGATGATCATCCCCGAGCCGGTGATCGACAGGGAGAAGAACGCCTGTCCCATCGCCATGACCCAGGTGGTGGGATTGAGGAGTGCCTCCCACTGGGGGATGAAGAGGTATTTGTAGCCCTCCGACGCGCCGTCCAAAAAGCCGACGCGCACGGCGATCACGATGAAGAGGAGGAAGAAGGCGGGCATCATGACCTTGTTGACCTTTTCGATCCCCTTGATGATGCCGCTGACGAGGAAGAGCACGGTCAGCAGCACGACCGCCAGATGCCACGGCACGCTGCCGAACCGTCCGGTCGCCTGCGAAAAATAGGCGTCCGACGCGGTGGAGAAGAGCTCCCCGGTGGCCGCGCCCGCCATCGAGCGCAGCACCCAGCCGACGATGACCGCGTAGCCGATGGCGATGCCGAGCGACCCGAGCAGCGGGAACGCGCCGAGCAGCCTGCCGCCCCGTTTGCCGCGCGAACGCATCGCGTAGTCGTAGGAGCCGACCGGGCCGGTCCCGGTGAGCCGTCCGAGCGCGAACTCGCCCGACAGCCCCACAAGGCCGAAGAGCGCCACAAAGAGGAAATAGGGGATCAGAAACGCCGCGCCGCCGTATTTCCCCAACCGGTAGGGGAACATCCAGATGTTCCCCATGCCGATCGCCGAGCCGACCGACGCCAGGATGAACCCCAGACGGGTGCCAAAGGTGCCGTTCGGATTTTTGTTTGGTGCATCCATCTCATACCCTCCGATCATTCTGTTTTTCCCCGGGCGGGACAGAAAAAACCGCGGCAGGGGTCCTGCCGCGGTTTTCGGCTGCGAAATCTTACTTGACGACCTCGCCCCAGACCTCGCCGGAGCAGCCGGCCGCGTTGGCCTCGTCGGTGTCGATGTGCATCGCCGGGCGGAAGCTCGGGCTGACGCGGATGACCACGTCGCCGAAGACGAGCGCGCGGCCGGGGTTGTCGATCTTGACCGAAACGATCTCCTTGTCCTTGACGCCGATCTTCTCGGCGGTCTCGGGATCGAGGTGGACGTGGCGCTTGGCCGCGATCACGCCCTGCTTGAGCTCCACCTCGCCGCACGGGCCCACCAGCTTGCAGGGGGCGCTGTTCTCCACGTCGCCCGACTCGCGGACGGGCGGGGTGACGCCGAGCGTGCGCGCGTCGGTCAGCGCGATCTCCACCTGGGTGGAGGGGCGGCAGGGGCCGATGATCGACATGTTCAGCGTCTTCTTGGGGCCGACCACGTCGACGCGCTCCTCGCAGGCGTACTGTCCCGGCTGGGAGAGCTCTTTCTTATAGTGCAGCTTGGCGCCTTTGCCGAACAGCGTCTCGAGGTCCTCCTCGGTGACGTGCAGATGGCGCGCCGAAGTCTCAACGATAAATCTTTCAGACATTAACGGTTCCTCCATTTTGTGTAATTTTTTTACCGTATTCATTTTACGCCCTGCGGCGTTTTTTTTCAAGTAGCTTTGTTGCTGATTTCCGCTTCAATCTGTGCTATAATAAATACACTTTGCATATTCTGCCGCATGGGAGGGTCCGGAATGTATGAGAACTTTGACGAGCTGCGCGAGGCCGCGCTCGCCTGCCGCAACTGCAAACTCGCCGAGACGCGCCGCAACGTCGTCTTCGGTGCCGGCAACCCCGCCGCCAAGCTGATGTTTATCGGCGAGGGCCCCGGTGAAAACGAGGACCTCCAGGGGGAGCCGTTCGTCGGGCGGGGCGGGCAGCTGCTCGACCGGATGCTTTCCCATGTGGGCCTTTCGCGCGAGCGGGACGTCTACATCGCCAACATGGTCAAATGCCGTCCGCCCAAAAACCGCGACCCCGAGCGCGACGAGCTGGACGCCTGCATGGGCTGGCTGCGCAGCCAGGTGCGCCTCATCCGCCCCAAAATCATCGTCTGCCTCGGGCGGGTCGCCGGCTGCGCGCTCATCGACCCGGGCTTTAAGGTCACCCGCCAGCACGGCGAGTTCTTCGAAAAGAACGGCACCGTCATGATGGGCACCTTCCACCCCGCCGCGCTGCTGCGCAATCCCGCCAACACGCCCGGCGCCCTCGACGACTTCGTCCGCCTGCGCGAGAAGTACGACGAACTCACTTAGGGAACGAGGGGACGAGGAACGGGGGGACGGGTGGCTTGTTGATTAGGGGAACTTTCGGGAAAGTTCCCCTGAAACCCCTCAAAGCTTTTGGTTCAGGCGGACCGCCGCCCCCTCCCTCCGCCGCGCCCCGTGGCGGAAAGAAAAAGGCGGCCGCCCGGAGGGGCGGCCGCCGAAGCGCCGGGGGTATTGCCCCGCCCGGACGAGCGGGAATTCACTGCTGAGATACTCC
>NZ_JAPJQF010000069.1:0-11385 GCF_030825285.1 Anaerotruncus massiliensis (ex Togo et al. 2026) | reverse complement strand
GGTTCCGGAGACTCGCCGGCAGAGGCATTGCGCCCGCGGCGCGGCGGCGGGCGGGTTGCTGTACACCCGTCCGTTCATCCGTGACAGGGCGCCGCCGACTTTGGCCGAAGGCCAACCGGAGGCGGCGCGGGGGTCAAGGGGGCCTGGCCCCCTGCGGCTTCTTTCCCCCATTTCTTGTCCGCACAAGAAATGGGGCCGCCTGCCGGGGCGGGACCCGGCAATCCCCGCCGCCGCAGGCGGCACATCTGGAGCGCCCCGAAGGGGCGCGAACAAAAGCCCTCCGCCCGCTGGGCGGAAAAGCCTGAGGGATCGCCGCCAGTCGACTACCGACAAGCTCCACCGCTCCCCGAGCGGCAAATCTAAGCAGGCTTCTTCATCGTGAGCGAGATGCGCTTGCGGGGCACATCCACCGACAAAACCCATACGGTGACGATGTCGCCCACCTTGAGCAGTTCGCTTGGATGCTTGATGAAGCGGTTGGTGATCTGGGAGATGTGCACCAGGCCGTCCTGGTGCACGCCGATGTCCACGAATACGCCGAAGTCGATGACGTTGCGCACCGTTCCGGTGAGCTCCATGCCGGGCTTCAGGTCCTTGAGGTCCATGATGTCGGTGCGCAGCATGGGCGGGGGCAGCTCGTCGCGCAGGTCGCGTCCCGGTTTCATGAGGTCGGAGACGATATCGCGCAGGGTGGGCACGCCGACGCCGCATGCCTCCGCGACCTTTCCCTCCCCGGCGGCGCGGACCTTGTCCGGCAGTCCGGTGAGGTTCCCCGCCGCCACGTCGTCCAGCGTATAGCCGAAGCGCGCGAGCAGCGCCTTGGCGGCGTCATAGCTCTCGGGATGCACGCCCGTATTGTCCAGGACGTTTTTCGCGTGGGGGATGCGCAGGAAGCCCGCACACTGCTCATAGGCCTTGGGACCGAGCTTAGGGACTTTTTTAAGCTGGGCACGGGAGGTGAACGCGCCGTTCTCCTCTCGCCAGGCGACGATGTTTTTCGCGACCGTGGCCGAAAGGCCCGACACATAGCCGAGCAGGGAGGCCGAGGCGGTGTTGAGGTCGACGCCGACCCGGTTGACGCAGTCCTCCACCACGCCGCCGAGCGTCTCGTCGAGCCGCTTGGGGGGCATGTCGTGCTGGTACTGTCCGACGCCCACCGACTTGGGGTCGATTTTCACAAGCTCGGCCAGCGGGTCCTGAAGCCGCCGCGCGATCGACACCGCGCTGCGCAGCGACACGTCGAATTCGGGGAACTCGGCCGCGCCCAGCTTGGAGGCGGAATAGACCGACGCCCCCGCCTCGTTCACCATCATGTAGCTGAGGCCGCAGTCCAGCTCGCGGATGAGCTCCGCGGCGAAGATCTCGCTCTCCTTCGAGGCGGTGCCGTTGCCGATCGAGAGCACCTGCACCCCGTGCTTTTTGATCAGCGCCGAAAGCGTCCGCTTGGCCTCGGCGGTTTTATTTTGGGGCGGCGTCGGGTAGATAACCGTCGTGTCGAGCACCTTGCCGGTCGGATCGACCACCGCGATCTTGCAGCCGGTGCGGTAGGCGGGGTCGATCGCGAGCACCGTCCTGCCCTTGACGGGCGGCTGCATGAGCAGCGCCTTGAGGTTCACGCCGAAATTCTTAATCGCCTGCTCGTCCGCCATGTCGGTCAGGTCGGCCCGCATCTCCCGTTCCAGCGACGGATGCACCAGGCGCTTGTAGGCGTCCTCGACCGCCGCCGTGACGAGCGGGGTCGTGATGCTCCCCTTTTTGACGAAGAGCCCGGCCAGCAGGCCGGCGGCGTAGTCCGCGTCCGCCTCGACCGATACCTTGAGAAAGCCCTCCTTTTCGCCGCGGTTGATGGCGAGCACCCGGTGGCTCGGCACCTTGGAGACCGGCTCCGCATAGTCGTAGTAGGTCGCGTAGACCGAATCCCTGCCCGCGTCGGCGGCGGCGCTCCGCAGCACCGCGTTGCGCCGGTAGTAATCCCGCAGACGCTGGCGGCCCTCCGCGCTGTCCGACACCTGCTCCGCGATGATGTCCGACGCGCCCGCGAGCGCGTCCTCCACCGACGCGACCTCCTTCTCCGGGTCCACGAAGGGCCGGGCAAGCTCCTCCGGCGTGTCCGACATGCGGTCCTGCGCGAGCAGCAGCGCGGCAAGCGGTTCGAGGCCGCGTTCCTTCGCGATCGTCGCGCGGGTGCGCCGCTTCTGCTTATAAGGGCGGTAGATATCCTCGAGGCGCGCAAGCGTCCCGGCCGACGCGATGTCGGCGGCGAGTTCGTCGGTCATCTTACCCTGCTCGGTGATCGAGGCGGAGACCTCCTCCCGGCGCTTTTGCAGTCCGCGCAGGTAGTCCAGCCGGTCCGCCAGCTCGCGGAGCACCTGGTCGTCGCACGAGCCCGTTTTCTCCTTGCGGTAGCGCGCGATGAATGGGATCGTATTTCCCTCGTCGATCAGCGCGATGATGTTGTCCACATAGTCCTTTGCGATGTGGAATTCCCTTGAGAGGATCGCTGAAAAATCCATTTTCTTATCCATCCTGTTATATTAAATATAAAAATTACTACTTGTTCTTTCGGCGCAGCAGGATAAGCGCCACGCAGCCCACGACGGAAAGCGCGGTCAGCACCCCGGCGAGCAGCATGGGCGGCAGGATGTTCGCCGTCGTATAGATGGCGGTGGGCCCGTCCGCGCCGCCGATGATGGCGATCGAACCCGCGCCCTCCGCGATGTGGAACTGCACGCTCTCCCCGAGCAGCCGGCCCGCCCACCAGAACAGCAGCCGCCTGCCCAGCAGGATCAGCATAGCAAGCGCCGCGCAGGCGATCGTCCCGATTTTGACCGCCCTGTAAAGGGGTCTCCCTTTCACGTCTCCATCTCCCCGTTTCCTGAAAATCCGCTTCCCGCCCCGCCGCCGCAAGCCGCGCCGGCGGGCACAAACGCCGCCTGGAAATGTGCTTATTGTACCACAAATCCGGGTCCGCTTCAACCGGACGGGCCGCCGCGCCCGCATTAAAAAGGGCCCCGTCCGCTAAGGCGGACGGGGCCCTTTTTCACAGTTTTTTCTGTTGCTCGGCGAGCCAGGCGGCCGCGGCCTCAAGCCCCCGGGCGTCCAGCGGGAAGGTCTCCTCCCCCAGCATGAGCCCGTGCTCCTGGCAGTATTCGAGGCAGTAGGTCTGGTAGGCCCACACCTTGATTTCCTCGCCGTCGGGTTTCAGTTTATAGCGAAAATTCCCCTCGCTGCCCGTATGGGTGTTCTTCTCCTTCAGGAAATCGAGCATCGGCAGGTCCATGCAATTACCTCCACAATCATAAAAAGTTCGTAAAGCATTGGCCTTACGAACTTTTTGTTGGTTGCGGAGGCAGGATTTGAACCTACGACCTTCGGGTTATGAGCCCGACGAGCTACCGGACTGCTCCACTCCGCGATATGTCAACGCTTTTTAGGCTCCTTATTATATTACCACGCCGCAGGGCATTTGTCAATAGATAAGCGGCAATTTTAATAAAGTCATTCCAGCGCGGCTCCCGCGGCCATCGCCGGATCGTTCACCGAACGCGAAGGGATTGCGCGGCGAGGGGAAAAGAAGCGGCCGCCCGCAGGGCGGCCGCCGTGCTTTTATTCCTCGGTGGGTTCCTCTCCGTCATCCTGCGCGGCCGCTTCCGGCGCGGCATCCTGGACGGTCTCCTCCGGCGCGGAGCATCCGCAGCCGCAGACATCCTCCTCGTCGTCCTCGTCGACCTGGGTCGCATAGTAGTCCAGATCGGACATGTCGTCCATCAGTTCGTCGTCGAGATCGTCGCAGAGCGCGCAGCTGCGGCGTTTAAAATAAGCGGCAAACGCGACGATCGCGCCCGCTATGGCGATCAGAAGGGCAATGGTCGCTATAAAGGTACCTTTTCTCATATCGATTCCTCCTGTAGTGGATAGTTGGGCGTGTAGATGCATCTATTATAATCCATTTCCCGGATAAAGACAAGTCATTACGTTTATTTTGTGCCAGACCGGGTAAAATATACGGTCCCGCGTAAAGACGCAAAAAAACGCCCCGCGCAGCGCGCGGGGCGGCTTTCTCTTTTTATTCGACGATGCTTTTGCCGGTCATCTCCTTGGGCTGGGGCAGGTCGAGGAGCTTGAGCATCGTGGGGGCGAGATCCGCCAGGCGGCCTCCCTCGCGCAGTTTCACGTCGCCGCAGCCCACCGCGATGAGCGGCACCGGGTTGGTGGTGTGCGCCGTGAAGGGGGAGCCGTCCGGCTCGAACATCTGGTCGGCGTTGCCGTGGTCGGCGGTGATCAGTGCGCGCCCGCCCATCCGCAGGATCGCGTCCACCGTCTCGCCGAGGCATTTGTCCACCGCTTCCACCGCGCGCTTGGCCGCGTTGAAGACGCCGGTGTGCCCGACCATGTCGCAGTTGGCATAGTTGAGGATGATCACGTCGTATTTCCCGCTTTCGATCCGCTTGACCACCTCGTCGGCAACGATGTAGGCGCTCATCTCCGGCTGCATGTCATAGGTCGCAACCTTGGGAGAGGGGATCAGCGCGCGGTCCTCGCCCGGGTAGGGCTGCTCGACGCCGCCGTTGAAAAAGAAGGTGACGTGCGCGTACTTCTCCGTCTCCGCAATCCGCAGCTGGGTGAGGCCCTGGTCGGAGATGTACTGGCCGAAGGTGTTGTCGAGGCTCTCCGGCTTGAAGGCCACCTCGACGTTCGGCATCGTCACATCGTACTGGGTCATGCAGACGAAGAAGACGTGCTTTTGGCCGCCCTCGCGCTCAAAGCCCTTGAAGTCCGGGTCCACGAAGGTCCGGGTCAGTTCGCGCGCGCGGTCGGGACGGAAGTTGTAGAAGATCATCGAATCGCCGTCGCGGACGCCCGCGTCCTTGAGGCAGACGGTCGGCTCGATGAATTCGTCGGTGACCTCCGCGCCGTAGGATTTCTCCGCCGCGTCGACCGCCGAGGGGTTGAAGTTGCCCTCCCCCTTCACGATCGCGTTATAGGCGCGGGAGACGCGCTCCCAGCGGTTGTCGCGGTCCATCGCGTAATACCGGCCGATCACCGTCGCGATGCGGCCGATGCCGATCCGGTTCATCTCGGCTTCCAGCTCCGCGAGAAAATCCACGCCAGAGGTCGGGGGCACGTCGCGGCCGTCCATGAAGCAGTGGACGTACACCTTCTTGAGCCCCGCATCCTTCGCCAGCCGCAGCAGGCCGTAAAGGTGGGTGTTGTGGCTGTGCACGCCGCCGTCCGAGCAGAGGCCCATCAGGTGCAGCGCGGAGTCGTTCTTTTTGCAGTTTTCCACCGCCGCCAGCAGAGCGGGGTTTTGAAAGAAGTCCCCGTCCTCGATCGACTTGGAGATGCGGGTCAGCTCCTGATAGACGATGCGGCCCGCGCCGATGTTGGTGTGGCCCACCTCCGAGTTGCCCATCTGGCCGTCGGGCAGGCCCACGTCGAGGCCGGACGCCCCGATCAGCGTGTGGGGGCAGGTGGCCATCAGGCGGTCGATGTTCGGCTTTTTGGCCGCCGCGATCGCGTTGCCGTAGTCCTGCGGGTTATATCCGAAACCGTCCAGGATAATGAGTGCCAAAGGTTTTTTCATCTGCTTTCCTCCTAATGCCCGGGTTTATTTCGAGGCCGCTTCCACGATCGCCGTGAAGTCGGGGGCCTTGAGGGACGCGCCCCCGATGAGCCCGCCGTCCACGTCCGGCTGCGCAACCAGCTCCGCCGCGTTCTTCGCGTTCATCGAGCCGCCGTACTGGATGGTCAGGCCGTCCGCGGCCGCCTGGCCGTAGAGGCCCGCGACCACCGCGCGGATGTAACGGCAGACCTCGTTCGCCTGCCCGGCGGTCGCGGTCTTGCCCGTGCCGATCGCCCAGACCGGCTCATACGCGATGATGACGCGCTTGAGTTCCTCGGCGGAGACGCCGCCCAGCGCGACCTTCGTCTGAAGACCAACAATCTCCTCGGTGATCCCCTGCTCCCGCTGCGCGAGCAGCTCGCCCACGCAGAGGATGACGGTGAGGCCCGCGTCGAGCGCCGCGCGCACGCGCTTCTGCACCGTCTCGTCCGTCTCGCCGAAATACTGGCGGCGCTCGCTGTGGCCGATGACCACATATTTGACGCCCATCTCGGCGAGCATGTCGGCGGAGATCTCGCCCGTGAAGGCGCCCGATTTCTCCCAGTGGCAGTTCTCGGCGCCCACGCCAATGTTGGTCCCCTCGGTCAGCGCGAGCGCGGTCTCGAGGTTGGTGTAGGGCACACAGATCACGACGCCGCAGCCGGCGTCCGCGACCATCGGCTTGAGCTCTTCGATCAGGGCTTTCGCCTCGGGGCGGGTCTTGTTCATCTTCCAGTTGCCGGCGATGACGGCCTTGCGCAGGTTCTTGTTCATAGTATGTCCTCCTGTATCGTGATGTATTGATGACGGTTTTCGGGCCGCGGCGGGAAACCCGCGCCTCGCGCGGGACGCAAAACTTTGTTTTGCGTACAAACGGCGGAGCCGTTTGGTTTCCCGCCCCCGCGTGTGCGGATGGGGCGCGGGAGGCTGAAAAAGGGCGGGCTGACGCCCGCCCTTTTGGTGGCTCTTATTTGTCGTTGAGGGCCGCGATGCCGGGCAGCTCGAGGCCTTCGAGGAACTCGAGGGAGGCGCCGCCGCCGGTGGAGATGTGGGTCATCTTGTCGGCATAGCCGAGCTTGGTGACCGCCGCGGCCGAATCGCCGCCGCCGATGATCGAGACCGCGCCGCTCTCAGCGACCGCCTCGGCGACCTTGAGGGTGCCCTCGGCGAACCGCTCGAACTCAAAGACGCCCATCGGGCCGTTCCACACGACGGTGCCGGCGTTCTTCACGGCGCCGCAGAAGAGCTCGATCGTCCTGGGGCCGATGTCCATACCCATCCAGCCGTCGGGGATGTCGTCGCTGTCGACGATTTTGATGTCGCAGTTGGCGTCGAACTTGTCGCCCGCCTTGTTGTCGACCGGCAGCAGCAGGCTGACGCCCTTGTCCTTCGCCTTCTGGAGCATCTCGCGCGCCAGGTCGAGCTTATCCTCCTCGCAGAGGGAGTTGCCGATCGAATGGCCCTGCGCCTTCATGAAGGTGTAGGACATGCCGCCGCCCACGATGAGGGTGTCGACCTTCTCGAGGAGGTTGTTGATGACGCCGATCTTGTCGGAGACCTTCGCGCCGCCCAGGATCGCCACAAAGGGGCGCTTGGGGTCGGAGAGGGCCTTGCCCATGATGGTGATCTCCTTCTGGATGAGGAAGCCGCAGACGGCGGGCAGGTAATCGGCGACGCCGGCGGTCGAGGAGTGGGCGCGGTGCGCCGAACCGAATGCGTCGTTGACATAGATTTCCGCCAGCGAGGCAAACGCCTTGGCGAGATCGGGGTTGTTCTTGGTCTCGCCCGCCTCGAAGCGGACGTTCTCAAGCAGGAGCAGCTCGCCGGGCTTCAGTGCCGCGGCCTTGGCCTTCGCGTCGCCGCCGACGACGTCCCTGGCCATCGCGACCGGCTTGCCGAGCAGCTCGCTCAGGCGGGCCGCCACGGGCGCGAGGGAGAACTCGGGCTTCACTTCGCCCTTCGGACGTCCGAGGTGGGAGCAGAGGATGACTGCCGCGTTGTGGTCAAGCAGGTACTTGATGGTCGGCAGGGCCGCAACGATGCGCTTGTCCGAGGTGATGACGCCGTCCTTGAGCGGGACGTTGAAATCGCAGCGGACGAGTACCTTTTTGCCGTTTACGTCGATGTCCTCCACCGACTTTTTGTTGTAAGAGGTCATTGAAATAGCCACCCTTCATTTTATGTAAATTGGCATAGACTTACCCGGTTGATTGATGCAGATTGCATAACCTGAAACCATGAATATTTTAATGCAACAACCCGCGTTTTGCAAGGGCTTTTGCCCATTTTCCCTGCTTTGAACAGCCATGCCGCAAGGTTTGACGTTTTCTTTGGGGATTTTTGCACACGACATGTGCAAAAAGCGCCTGCGGCGCTCTCAGCCCCGGATGAAATCCTGCTCCCGCGCCCGGGTGTTGATCCGTTTTTCCCCGCGCACGATCACGCCCGCGACCTTCGGGCCCGAGTTGATCGCGATCGACGCTCCCGCGAGGTAGCGCGCCTTCGGCGCGTGTCCGAATTTTTTGGCGACCGCCTTGTAAATGTCTTCCCCGTACTGCTCCACCGAGCCGCAGATGACCGCCGTCGGCGCCTTTTTGTCCACCGCGCGGCCGTAGGCGTAATCCACAATGTGCGGAACGACGTTTCTGTCCCCGCGCACCTTCTCCACCACCGTCGTCACCCCATCCACAATCGATATGATCGGGCGCAGGCCGAGCACGTCCCCGACAAACGCGGACGCCGCCGGGATGCGGCCCGATTTCCGCGCGTATTCGAGCGAGTAGGCGGCGAAGATGATCTCCACCGTCGCGTAGAAATCGTCGAGCCAGGCAGTGATTTCCTCCGCGCTCCTGCCCGCCTTGATCATCTTGGACGCCTCGACGATCGGGTAGCCGTAGCCCAGCGTGTAGGTGCCGGAATCGAGCACGGTGATGTTCATCTTCCCCTCCGCCTCGGGGTGCTCCTTATAAAACTGCCGCTTGCCGAACACCGCCGCCTCGAACATGTTGGAGCCCACCGAGGTGATCGTCGTGTTGATCACGTCGGTATAGCCCTGCTCGAACGCGTCGAGGTACGCCTGCTGGTAGGTGATCGACAGGATGTGGCTCGTCACGGGCAGCTCCTTTGCCGCCGTCAGCCGCTCGTAAAATTCCCGGGTGGTGAAATCCACCCGCTCAAGATAGCCCTTGCCGTCGATCGCGATCGGGATCGGCAGCATGACGATGCCGCCCTCCAGCAGGTCGGCGTCGGAGATATCGCTCGCGGAATCGGTCATCAGCAGGATCCTCTGATCCGTCGTCTTTTTCTTTCCCATCTGTTTCTCCCATCACAAAGGGACCGCGTCCCAGTCGTATTTCGTCAGTTTTCCATGGTTTTGGAGCGCCGGGAATCCCCACTGCCGCAGCGTCTCGTAGGCCGCCACCGCCACCGTATTGGAGAGGTTCAGGCTGCGCGCCCCCGCGATCATCGGCAGGCGCACGCAACGGTCCGGGTTCGCGCGGAGCAGCTCCTCCGGCAGGCCCGCGTCCTCCCGGCCGAACACGAGGTACGCGTCGTCCGGGTAGGCGATATCGGTATAGGTCCGGCGGGCTTTCGTGGTGAAATAGTAGAACTCGCCCCGCGGGTTGCGGGAAAAGAATTCCGGCGTGCTCTCATAGGTGGTGATGTCGAGCAGGCGCCAGTAGTCCAGACCGGCGCGCTTGAGCTTCGCGTCGGTGATCTCAAAGCCCAGCGGCCCCACCAGGTGCAGCCGCGCCCCCGTCGCCGCGCAGGTCCGCGCAATGTTCCCCGTGTTCTGGGGAATCTGCGGTTCGATCAGGACGATATTCAAAACGGACATTCCGGCTTTTCCAGCTCCCTTTTCTGTCGTGCAGGCGCGCCTGCTGTACCTTATAATTTACCATTTTCTTCACAGTTTAGTCAAGTATCCGCCAGTTTGCGGCGCGCTTCCGCAGGGTTTTTGAAAAAATATTTTTTCTCCCGGCGCGTTCGTTGCGTTTTTCCGCAATTTCCGCCCCGTTTTCCGGTACGGGTGAAAGGATGTGGCCTATGAAACCCTCTCTCAACACGCAGAGGCGGAGGGCCTTCTGCGTCTATATGGCGCGCGGCTTTCCGCCCGAGGAGGCCGCGCGTAAAGCGGGCTTCGGCGCCAGAGACTGCGGCATGCAGTCAGCGGCGCTGCTGGGCGACGCGAAGGTGCGCCGATCGATCGCCCGGCTGCGAAAGGAGCTCTCCTTCGGCGCGCCCGCGTCGCTCGCGCGGGCAGGGCTCGAACGCATCGCGCTGGGGGACGCCGCGGGCGCGCTGCCGCTGCTTTCCGGCGAGGGAGGCCCGGCCTCCGCCGCCGACCTCTTCCATGTGGCCGAGGTGCGGCTCCCCAAGGGGGGCGGGGTGGAGATCAAGTTCTGCGACCGGCTCAAGGCTCTTTCGCTGCTCGCGGGGCTTGACGGCGGCGAGCAGAACGCGGCGGGCTCCCTGCTCGCGGCGCTCGCCCGGTCGGCGCAGGCCCCCGCCGACGACCCGCGCGCGGAGGACGGGGCGGATGGGTGATTTCACCCGGTTCTCCCAAAAGCAGATGACCGCGCTCACCTGGTGGCGGCCGGGAAGCCCCCATGAAGCCCGCGACGCGGTCATCTGCGACGGGGCGGTGCGCAGCGGCAAGACGTTCTGCCTTTCGCTCGGGTTCCTCCTCTGGTCGATGACGGGCTTTGACGGGCAGTGCTTCGCGCTCTGCGGCAAGACGGTGGCCGCCCTGCGCCGCAACGTCGTGTCCCCGCTGCTTCCCTGCCTGCGGGAGCTCGGCTTC
Source organism: Anaerotruncus massiliensis (ex Togo et al. 2026) (assembly GCF_030825285.1). Classification (NCBI taxonomy): domain Bacteria; kingdom Bacillati; phylum Bacillota; class Clostridia; order Eubacteriales; family Oscillospiraceae; genus Anaerotruncus; species Anaerotruncus massiliensis (ex Togo et al. 2026). The sequence continues at coordinate 979 of NZ_JAPJQF010000069.1, read as the reverse complement.
GCGGTGAAGGAACGGCTTTCCCGCGGCGTGCTCGAGGTTGCCTTCCAAAACCGGCGCAACCGCTTCTATCTCTTCGGCGGGCGGGACGAGGGGAGCGCCGCGCTTATCCAGGGGGTCACCCTCGCGGGCGTGCTGCTCGACGAGGCCGCGCTCATGCCGCGCTCCTTTGTCGAGCAGGCCGTGGCGCGCTGCTCCGTCGAGGGCGCGCGGCTGTGGTTCTCCTGCAATCCCGAGCATCCGCAGCACTGGTTTTACACCGAGTGGATCCTGAAGGCGAAGGAAAAAAACGCCCTCTATCTGCACTTCACCATGCGCGACAACCCCGCCCTCTCCCCCGCCGTCCTGCGGCGGTATGAGCAGCTCTACTCCGGCGCGTTCCGCGAGCGGTTCGTCCTGGGCAGGTGGACCGCCGCGCAGGGCGCCGTCTACCCGATGTTCGACCCGCTCCGGCATGTGGTGGATTCCGCGCCGGCCTGCTCCCGCTATTTCATCTCCTGCGACTACGGCACCGTCAACCCCGCCTCCTTCGGGCTGTGGGGGGAGGCGGGCGGCGTCTGGTACCGGCTGGCGGAATACTACCACGACTCCCGCAGGACGGGAGAGCTAAAGACCGACGAGGAATATTACGCCGCGCTCGAAGCGCTCGCCGGGGACCGGCCCGTCGAGGCGGTCGTCGTCGATCCGTCCGCCGCGAGCTTTCTCGCCTGCATCCGGCGGCACGGCAGATTTACCGCCCTGCCCGCCAAAAACGATGTGGCGGACGGCATCCGGCTGGTGAGCGGGCTGCTCCGGGAGGAAAGGCTCCGCTTCTGCGCCGGGTGCGCCGACACGATCCGGGAGTTCGGGCTCTACCGCTGGGACGAGCGCGCGGGGCGGGACGCGCCCGTCAAGCAGAACGACCACGCCATGGACGACATCCGCTACTTTGCCGCCACCCTGCTTGCGCGCGGGGAGCCAGGCTGCGCCGCCGCCGCGGTGG